>CAYFOB010000298.1:2507-5707 GCA_964344525.1 uncultured Thiomargarita sp. | reverse complement strand
GGAAACCCATGCCCAAAGCGCTGCTTTGGACTCCAAAATGTGTGAAAACTTGTGAGCGGGTACTTACTTATGTATAAAAGAGTGCGCGCCAGCGTGGGAACTGGGGTTCGACGCGCCTGCGTCTTGGGTTGCTTGCAGAAACCGGACGCTGGCGCGTCCACACGGCATTCCCACGCCTTTGCTAGGAACGAGAAATCATCAACCGTTATTGATTTTGACTTTCTATTTTTTTCGGGGATTTATCCGCATCGATAATGTGATCCATCGCTTTTTTTTATCCAAAATTTAATCATCAACATAAACACCATAACTGGCAAACCAGCTTTTATCCAACTCCCAACGAATTTGATGCACATCAGCTTGTGAAAGAATCATTTTTTTTGCTTTTTGCTGAAGATTTGCCAATTCTTTTTGAGCCGCAATGAGCGCTGGACTGTCAGGATTATTGCGAGAAAGTTCTGGCTTTATAATTGATAAAAATCTTAAAACAGATACTTGAGGTGATCTGGGGCTTGACATCACCGCCTTTCCCTCCTCCAATTCTATAACTTTGAATTGATAGGGGTAATTGCTGAGCTCAGCATCCTGCGATAAGAAAGCATTCAACTCGTTGACACGGGGATCATAGTTCAAAGCCCAGTAGCCTAATACTGTAATCGCAAGAATAATCAAAAAGAATGTGTATTTGCTCATATAACAGAAGGAGACATTTGTTCATCCTGAAGATGAGTGGTTAACAAAGTTGCAGCCTTATCAATATCTACAAGCAGTCCATGACGATTTTGTAAAGGCAGCTCATAATCATTCCAACCTTTTACCCCAGTTTTTAATGACTTAACAGATTGATAACCCATCTGTTGCATAGTATAAGCTGCCAGAACGCTACGATTACCAGAACGGCAAATCACAACGACTTCTTTTTCCCGTGCTGTGACGAGTTCTGGCACCGTATCATCATAACCATAATCACAGGCAGGCTCTAAAATGCCACGCGGTATATTCATAGACCCTTTGATATGCAGCACCTCAAATTCATAAGGCTCACGTATATCAAGCAACAGAGGACGCTGTTGCTTTTTCATGACTTTTTGCAAATCCCAAGGAAAAATTTCATTAACAGTTTCTAAGCAATCATTAATTAAATTTTGGAAAGTTTTCATAGATACTTTTCAGTTTAATTCACTCATTTTCTGAATGCAATATCAGTGCCAAATAAAATCAATAGACATGTCCCTAAATAATTTGAACTGTGATTTATGTGATTGATTTGATTATTATGAGGGGGCTAATGCGGATTTTTTCCTCAAATCATAAAAATCTGTCGGGAAAAATTATTTAGGGACAAGTTTAATATATGGCACCTTTTGCCAATTATGGCATATTTTCTTTGACAGTGGCTGACAAATATGGCATATTCTGCCATTATAATATTTTAAAATAATTTAAAATAACTAACTTTTGGAGTCACCCTGTGATCAAAATCGATTTTAGCCAAGACGAAATCAATCGTGGCTTTAGGTAATTTAGTTTTTATCTTCAAGTGCTTCTTTGTCCAACATTAATGGAACAAGCGTGTTTTACCATTTCCATTAAAATAGCGACAATTTTTTGAATATCATTCACATAGTATTTGACTATGTCAATATACGCCGTATTTTCTTGTAATTTAATAAATTTCCATTCGTCACCAATTGTCACAGCACCATAAATACAAGCTATTTTATTGCCTTCTCTTTCATTAAAAATTGTAGCCCCATACATTTCTGCAATACATTGCCCTAATCCACCCGTAATATTCTCATTTTTAGCTTCCACTATTGTGACAACTGGTGTTTCCAAATAGAATTGCTCAATAGAACGACTCAAAATAAAATCACAATAACCATTCAGTCCCTTATCTTTATCAACAGTAAAGTCAATTCCTGAAAAAAAACTGACTTCATTTTTGAGTTGATCTTTGACTTCCAACAAGATATTTGCAATGATCAGTTCAGAGCGTGCTTTTTCTGTATTAATGGCTAAAGCGAGAGGCACATTCCGTTTTAGGATTGTCTCAAGAAATTGACTAATTTCAATACCATCAATGTTAGAAAAAAGCGCTTCATTCTCAATAACTTTGATATTGAGATCAGATTTCACTCGTTTTAAAGTAAAATCACTATATGCCATTGATTTTTACCCATAATAAAAGTAAATTTAAAATAAGAATATAACGAATACTTTATTCGTTGTACACACTCCAAAGAATAATAAAACTTTGGCTAAAAAGCTTGGGGTTAGTGAACGGACTTTGTACCAGAAGTTGCAATCACTATAAGCGCAAAGCGCCGCTACGCGGCGCTTTGCACAACGTAGCATCAGTAACTATTTTGAATGAACTTAAGCGACTCCTAACGCACCCAAACACACCGCCATCAACGTATGTGGCATCAAGCCCAACGCTAAAATTAACAAAGCATTGGCACTGAGCGCAACACGCATATCCATACCAGCTTCTATAGGTGTTGTGTCAGAGGGCTTGTCAACATACATCAGCTTAATGACGCGCAAATAGTAGAATGCACCAATAATAGCAAATATCACAGCAAGAACAGCTAACCAAACAAAACCTGCGTTTACAACTTCTGCTAAAACTAACCACTTTGCCCAAAATCCAACCATGGGGGGGATCCCAGTCATTGATAGCATGAGAATTAACATAAGAGCGGCATACCAAGAATTTCTTTCATTTAAACCTTTAAAGTCATCAAGCTGTTCAGCTTCAAACCCTGCACGACTGAGCAAAATAATCATGCCAAAAGCACCTAAAGTCATTAACGAATAAACAACAACATAAAACATTGAAGCAGCATAACCGGCTTGTGTACCTGTAATTATCCCAAGCATCAAGTAGCCAACATGGGCAATGGTTGAATAGGCTAACATGCGTTTAATATTCGTTTGGGCAATTGCAAGAATATTACCCGTTGCCATAGAAAGAATAGATAACAAAATCAACATCTCTTGCCAATCTGCATGTAAGCTTGGCATACCATCCACCAATAAACGCATTAACATCGCAAATGCCGCGATTTTCGGTGCGCTAGCGATAAATAAAGTCACAGCTGTTGGCGCCCCTTGATAAACATCTGGTATCCACATATGAAAAGGGACAGCGCCAAATTTAAAAGCTAAGCCAACAACGACAAAAACTAAACCAA
>CAYFOB010000298.1:0-2497 GCA_964344525.1 uncultured Thiomargarita sp. | reverse complement strand
TGTTCGGTATCTGTGCTAATCGCTTTGGCGAGCTCTGCTAAATCCAACGTGCCGGTGACACCGTATAGCATGGACATACCGTATAACAACATGCCTGATGCTAACGCGCCCAAGACAAAATATTTCATGGCTGCTTCTGAGGATTGTTGCGAATCGCGGTGCATGGCAACCATCGCGTATAAAGACAGCGCTAACAGCTCTAAACCAAGATAAATGGTTAACAAACTATGGGCAGACACCATAATCATCATACCCAAAGCGGCAAAGAGCCCTAGCACAAAATATTCACCCTTGAGAAATTTGCGATCACGCAAATATCCCCGAGAATAGACAAACGCCATAAAGACAATAAGGACAATAAAAAATTTAAGCACTGCCCCCATAGGATCATTGACAAACATATCATTCATCGCCAACATCCGTTGATTAGGAAATGTGGCAAAAATAATGAAGGCAGTGCCTATCAAAGCGCCTTGTGTCAATTGATAGGTTAAATTCCGCAAATTTTGTGGTAAATACGCATCAATGACTAAAATAAGACAGCCCATTGTTAATAAAAAGATTTCTGGCATGAGCCCTGCCAATTGTACGATTGATGTCATTTATAGATTTCCAAGTTAAAAGAAAAGTTAATTGTAACGTACCAAGCTGAATAACGCGCGCCCTTCGGCATGTTTACAACCGATTTAACAAATCATTTTTCTTTGCCACAAACTCTTCTTCTGTTAGGATATTTTTTTCTTTAAGTTCTGCTAAGCGTTCAATAGTAACTAAAATATCCATTTCCTGAAAAGTCGTTTTTGAATCCGCTGGCGGCGGATTTTGAGGAACTACAGCACCAGAAATAATCGGCAAACTCCATACATCCACCGTTCCACGTTGGCTAGTGAAAGTCACTGATGCGCCTTGTTGTTGTGAGACACCACCAATTTGATGATCAAGCGTATCAAAAACAGTGATCTGTCCATCAATGTCGATAGCTAAGCGCCGGATATCTGCAAAATAAGCATAACGAATATTATTTTGTGCGCCTGTTGCTGTTGCCATACCCAATTCTGAAGGCCACCAATTGCCTGTCGACGATGGAACAAATAGATTGGTAGCATCGCTATTACCGTTTTGCTGTTGTTGCTGTTCGCCCAAACTTTGCGATTGATTGCTCAAAGTGGCAATTGATTGATTGGCCAGAAGATTAGACAACTCAACACAAATACCATCAACAAGGGCTTTAAGCCGATTATTGAACATATCACCCACCATTGTCATACCACCTTGCATCCATTGCCCACCACCGCCTAACTCTGGGTGATTAAATTGTGCCATTGTGCCATTGCCATTGAGCAAAGCTTGTAACAAAGTCATGACTGCATCAGTGCTTACATCATATTGTTGTGCTATATCGTTGATCTTTTGTTGCCCTTGTGAGGTAAGTTTTTGCATAACCAGTACTCATTGTTAATGACCAACACTTGATGGCATCACCAAACATTAGTCAACAAATTTTCTATTTTCGCTAACGACTAAATAAATGTCATTGATATGCTCATGCAATTCCCCTATACCAAGTTGCAATTCATCAATAAATTCATGCAATCCTTCATGCGCTAGGGCATAAACATCTGCCGCTTGTATTTGTCGTTGTAAGCGGGCAAGGCGACGTAATGGGGGATCATTTTCAGGCAGCCCTTTTAAACAATCTTCAAGTCTGCCAAAACAATAGCACACTGTTCTAGGAAATTCACTGTCTTGGAGCAAAAATTTGAGAACACTTGCTCCCTTAACCCGGACCCTCCGCATTTGTTTACGATACATTTGATAAGCCGTTAAAGATTTAAGCACACTCATCCATTGGATATTTTCAAAAGGTGTTAGCGTGGGTTCGTCAGGTTTATTGAATTTGGGTAACAAATTAGCAGAACGTACATCTAAAATACGAGTGGTCATATCTGCACGTTCTAAGTAACGTCCTATCTCCAAAAACTTATATCCCATATCACGAATCATAGCTGTGGACAATAACCCGGTGATTTGTTGGACACCTCGAATAACATATTTCAAAAAATCATAACGATTTTGTTTAGAAATCCCCTTAGCCGTCTCAGTTTTAACAAACCAATGAATATCATTAACCGCTTCCCATGCTTCAGTTGGGATAACATCGCGCGTAGTCCGTAAATTTTCGCGGACAGTCTCTAGTGAACTTAAAATAGAGCTGGGATTTTTGTGATCACTTAATAAGAATTTGACCACATTTTGCTCATTAGCATTTTTATGCTTATCATAAAATATTTCTTCCAGTCCAGTGATAGCCAACAAGGGTTCCCACCCAAAAGTGGTTTGTTTCGGTAAATCAAGCAACAAATTGCCATTGACATTGACAATACGCGCCATGTTTTCAGCCCGTTCTAAATAGCGGGACATCCAATAAATATTTTTTGCGACTCTATAGCTTTTCAGAAAAAGATGTTGGTCTTTAATTTTAATTTTGGCTATAATT
>CAYFOB010000297.1:0-5712 GCA_964344525.1 uncultured Thiomargarita sp. | reverse complement strand
CTATATTAGTACTTAATAATATTTTTATTTACTAACTTGAACATCGAGTATTATATAAAAATGACTGAAAAGTGGGGGGATAAAAATATTTGATAATTTATGAAAAAAAAAACTTGACAAATTAATTACTGATGTTACGCACTCGAGTGAAGGTTCCCATGCTTTGCTACACTCTTTAAGACATAACTATCTAAGTACTTGAAATAAAAGCTAAAAACCATACTTGGCCGGTTAAAAACCAAACCTGCCAGGTCAAAGTCAAAACCGACTAAAAATGTGGGGGTTGACCTGGCAGGTATGGTTTTGATTGACGAACTTGTGTATAAAAGAGTGTGCTTTGCTAAGGGAACGAGAGTGCGTAACATCAGTTAATTAAAAAAATAAAGTATTTTCTAATTTTTCAGGTATTTAGGAATCCAAACCTTTATTTTGGGCTCCAAAAAACGGCAAAATTTGTGCTTTAGTACTTACGATAGGATAAACCATAGCAAAAATGTCGATTTTGACGGTGCCCGTATTAAATTCGCTTTCCGTTATTCATGGGTTTGAGAAATAGATTGCGTAACATCAATGTCAATTTTTATTCAAACCAATTCAAAGGAAAATTGTCTATCATGTCTCAATTTTTTGCGGCCATCAAACGCCATGCGTTCCGATTATTGATTAGCTTAACCATTTTGTTATTTTTTGTTCTTCATGCCTTCAAAATCGCCGAATGGCATTTTATTAATGCGCTAGAATATAAAATCTACGATGCTAGGCTCAAACTTTCCATGCCCAAGACTATGGATAACAATATTGTTATTGTGAATATTGATGAAAAAAGTTTGAGCGAAATAGGGCGTTGGCCTTGGAATCGCTCAGTCATGGCAGGATTGATTGATCAGTTATTTGATACTTACCAAATTGACGTTTTTGGCATAGATATTGTATTTCCAGAGCCAGATGAGAGCTCTGGATTGATAAAATTACAGAAGTTGGCTCAAGGTGCCTTAAAAGATGCACCAGCTTTTTTGGAAGAATTAAAAAACCTCGAAAAAACACTTGATTATGATGCTTTATTTGCTCAAAGTTTAAAAAACCGTCGCGTTGTCTTAAGCTATGCCTTTACCGATGAGCAAGAAGAAAGCAACGAATCAGGACAACTACCACCACCGGTTTTCACAGAAAAAGAGGGGCCACTCAATCATTTAAAAGCAGCCACCGGTTTTGCAGCCAATTGACCCATATTTCAAACCAACGCGATGACTGCAGGACATTTTAACATCTATCCTGATTCTGATGGCATCGTGCGACGTATGTTTGTATTATATCCTTATAAAGGACAATTATATGAATCACTCTCACTCGCTGTTGCACGCGCTGTACTTGATTCGCCTAAAATCGAATTAGGGACTAAAAGCGGTTCTCACAGCCCAGCATTTTTACAGCTAGATTCTCGGAAAATTCCAGTGAATGGGCACATGCAAGCCCTAATACCTTTCCGAGGTAAAAGCCGCCGTTTTTTCACATATGTTTCAGCGAGTGATATTTTGTATGGGCGGATTAAAAACCCTGAGCAACTCAAAGATAAGATCGTATTGTTGGGCACAACCGCCCAAGGTTTGCAGGATTCACGTGCGACTCCCGTACAAGAAAATTTTCCGGGCATAGAAATTCATGCGAATCTCATTGCTGGCATACTCAATAATAATATTATGGAGAATCCTAACTCTATCAATAGTACAGAAGCCTTTCTCGTCATTTTTATTGGTTTAGTAATGATTATTGTCTTACCCTTGCTCAGTCCCTTGTTAGCAACACTCGGCACGGTGGCAGTCTTTGGATTTGTCTTTTGGCTCAATTTAGCTTTTTGGCATCATCTACATTTCGTTTTGCCTTTGGCGACAACGTTTTTGTTGATGTTAACCTTATTTGTCTTTAACATGTCTTATGGATATATTACTGAATCTCGTAACAAACGCCATTTAACAAATTTATTTGGACAATATGTGCCGCCAGAATTAGTCAATGAGATGAGTAAAAATCTTGACTACAAATTTTCTATGGAAGGTGAAAGTCGGGAAATGACGGTATTATTCTCAGACGTGCGTGGCTTTACCAGCCTTTCTGAAGGCTTAGAGCCTAAAGAACTTTCTCAACTAATGAATGAATACCTGACTCCCATGACACATTTTATTCACGAACATCGAGGCACAATTGATAAATACATGGGTGATGCCATCATGGCATTTTGGGGCGCACCATTGCACGATCCCCAACATGCACGTCATGCCCTAGATGCTGCCATAGAAATGGTAAAGCGTTTGAGAGAGATACAAGCACAATTTAAGGCAAACGGTTGGCCTGAATTCAAAATAGGCATAGGGCTAAACACAGGTATTATGAGCGTTGGCAACATGGGATCACAATTTCGTATGGCTTACACGGTGTTAGGCGATGCGGTGAATTTAGGCTCACGCTTAGAAGGCGCTACCAAAGAATATGGAACACAAATTGTTGTCAGTGAAACCACCAAAACAGCTGTGCCTGAATATCTTTACCGCAAACTTGATTGCGTCAAAGTCAAAGGAAAAGAACAACCCGTCGCCATTTTTGAGCCAATAGGGCTTGCTTCTGAAGTTGAAGAACATGTTGTGGCAGAACTTGCCGATTATGAACAAGCTCTCGAACATTATCTGCAAAAAGACTGGGAAGAGGCGAAAAACGCTTTTTCCAAATTACGTGAACACGATCCTGATCGCCTATTGTACAAGCTTTATGCAGAACGTATAAAATACTTCATGGAAAATCCGCCTAATGAGGAATGGGATGGCGTGTACATTTTTACTTCCAAATGATTGAGGTATCGGTGGAATGGCTTTGGGCTATGAGGATAAGGAGGCGCTGGTGAATAGCTATCGAACGCCTCGTAAAAAAGTGGACACTTTTACGCAAAGTGTCGATGAAACTTAATCAGTACGTACCACCCGAATACCAAGAGTTTCAATACGTGTATTTGGGTGAAATTTATTTCTTTTTGTTGTGCGTAAACCATTTTCAGAACTTTTATAGGAACTGCTACGCACTACCTGCCACGAACAATCTCCTCCTTTCCATCTATTTCCAATGGCGGGCGCACCTTGGTAGCTCGCACGATAGCAACTGATTGTCCATTCCATAACATTACCAATGCTATCATATATTGCAAAAGGATTAGGCGAAAAACTGCCCACTGGGGCTGTTTTTTTTCCATCCCATGCGCTACCACAAAGGGCACAGTTAGCATTATTTTTACCAACCTTATAACCCCACCAATAAAGTGTTTCTGCGTTTGCCCCGGCCGCATATTCCCATTCTCTTTCGCTAGGTAGACGATATTGATGGCCAGTTTGTTCAGTTAGCCATTTGGTGTATTCAGTGGCTTCATACCAATTGACATTGATCACTGGCCTTTTTTTTCTTCCCCAACCATTATCATCAGGTGATGGTTGACCAGTTGACTCGACAAATTGGTCATACTCCTCAAATGTTATTTCATATCGACTAAAAGAAAAACTTTCTAAAGTGACCCCATGTTGTGGACGTTCATCTGGAAAAGGCAAAGTGCTTTGACTACCCATTTTAAACGAGCCACCAGGCAGTTTGGCCATCAGTGGACCATATCCACCGCGTTTTAATCGATCACGATAAAATCCCAACGGTTTCATGGTTGTTACAACTTTTTCTTTGGGTTCGATTGAAGGTTCTTCTTTAACAACCACCGGAGGAGTTTCGGGCTTGATTTCTTTAGGAATAAGCGTTGGTATCAATCCTTGTTCCTTCAACCAGGGCATTAGAAATATTACCCCTGCTATGAGAGAAAAAATCACACCAATAATTATTCCTGCTAACACCCCTCTGTTTCTACGATAATTGCGTGAGATGAGCGATTTTTCTAGTTCCAATTCTTTCTGTTTTTCCATGACCGCCCGTGCCGCATCGCGTTGTATTTTGACCAAATCTGTTTCTTTTTTGGCTTCTTTACGGATGCTTTCAGCTTCTTTACGGATGCTTTCGAGTTCTTGCTTGAGACTTTTGTGTTCAGCCTCTTTTTTCGATATTAGGATAGCCAACTCTTTTTGTAATCTTTCGTCATTGTTGATCTTTCCTTGGGCAGCACGAGCATTTTTTTCTTTCTCACGTTTTAATAAGTCCTCAAGCTGTTCTTTAGCAGTGGTTAGTTGCTCAATTTGTAGACGAGTTTTTTTTTGGGCCTCTTTAATATGGTTGATGCGATCTTCAAACGGAGTAGCACTTTCTTCCTTTTCGGCTGGGATTTTTGGGTCTACAACTTTTGATTCCCTACCTTGAAGTTGGGCAATAGCTGATTGCAGGGAACTGATTTGTGAAACCAATTTTTCGGCTTCTGCGGCTTTACGCTTCGATTCTTCTCTGGTATCAGCTGCCCTCGCTTCCGCCTGTAGTTTGTTATATTTTTTAATGAGCTTTTGAGCTTCAGCTTTAGCATGATTTATTGAAGACACGATCTTATTCTCATAAATTAGGATGCTAATTGCGAATGAATGATCATCCACAATTCAGTTCAAAATTATTTAGGAACCAGTCTATTGTTATGGCTCTTGACATAGAATCCTTCTATGTTCGTGAATTGGAAAATTACGTCGCAAACTGGCTTGTTTTTTCATATCTAAGTCTGCACAAATCATCCCAGCACCTCGGTTCAAACGGGTTAACATGACACCCCATGGGTCAACTATCATGCTATTGCCATAAGTTTCTCGACCATTCACATGATATCCCCCCTGATTGGCTGCAATCATATAAGACAGATTTTCCACCGCACGAGCACGTACCAAAACCTCCCAATGAACTTTACCTGTGGCTGCTGTAAATGCTGAAGGCAAGGCAATCAGCGCCACTCCTTGAGCATGCATACAGCGAAATAATTCAGGAAAACGTAAATCATAACATACGGCAAGCCCTAGGCGCCCATAAGGAGTATCAACCACAACCACTTGGTGTCCTGCATCAATCGTTTTTGATTCACAATATTGTTCATTAGAAGTGACAGTCACATCAAATAGGTGTATTTTGTCATAACGGGCGACACATTCGCCTGTCTCATCAAATACCAAACAGGCGGCACGGTATTTTCGCGGGTTGTCGGTGACTATTGGTAGCGTCCCGCCTACTAACCAGATGCCAAAATGCGCTGCTTGTTCGGAAAGAAAATCTTGGATGGTGCCAGTACCATATTTTTCGCGGATATCAAGATTATCTGTAGAGTGCATAGCCATAAGCGCGAAATTTTCTGGCAAAATAGCCAATTTGGCCCCCATATCCACAGCTTCGCTGATGAGTCGGGCAGCCTCTTGTAAATTGGCGGCGACATTGGATCCAGAAGCCATTTGTATAGCAGCAATACGACACATATCAGTTATCAGTTATCAGTTATTAGTTAAATAAAATGTAACGTAGATTTTGTCGTGTTACAATAATTGTTTTCTTTTGTTTTCTTTAATTTTATACTTGGATTGTGCCAGAATCACATCAACCTGTCTTATTAGAAAAAGTACTAGAGGCCTTAAATTTGCGCTCTGATGGCTTTTATGTCGACTGTACCTTTGGACGAGGTGGGCATACGAGGGCTATTTTGGATAGCTTAGGAACAAAGGGCAGGGTGCTGGCTTTTGATCAAGACCCAGCTGCCGTACAAGTCGCACAAGCTTT
>CAYFOB010000296.1:3977-5725 GCA_964344525.1 uncultured Thiomargarita sp. | reverse complement strand
AACGGAAACATACTGCGGTGCCATTTGATAATTTGGTGTTGGCATCCATTTGGCTGGGGGGCGCTGAATTGAAGCGCACGCCTAAATTTCGTTGTTTTTCCTTTAAAAACAGATGGAGCGATTTCATTGTGCCCGTTTTTCCTGCTTTGACTTCTATGGGGATAATTTGTTGCCCCATGCTAATGATATAGTCCAATTCTGCAGATGATGATTTTTTTTCTCGTGTCCAGTAATAGAGCCTTGGTTCCTCATAAGGCATTTCTGGATAGAGGAGGTGTTGTCCCACAAATTGTTCTGCAAGGTTGCCACTATTAATGAAATTTAATTCGTCAAATGCCACGATATTGAGATAATTGAGCCCGAGTTGAGTGGATACCAAACCAATATCTAAAAACAGTATTTTAAAAAAACGATCATTTTGTTCTGCACCCAAAGGAACACCGTTGGCGGCGCTGTGGTGCACTTTCCAAGCCACCCTTGCCAAACAAAGTTGGTTCAAAGCGGTGGCGATATGGATGGATTTTTTATCACAGCTAATATGGCTGTATTTAAACTTGTTGCCAATCATGCTCGGTATTTTATTAAAAACCTGACGAATTAAATCATGTTTTGTGAATAAAGCATATTTTCCAAAATCATCCTGGTAAGTGGACAAAATGGATTGTTTAGTTTTTTCACTTGTTTGGAAGGTTTTATCTTCAATATAAGCCTTGATGGATTCTGGCATACCACCGGTGGTGAAGTAAACTTTGACAAAGTCCATCAATTTCTCATGGATGGGCTTGGGCATTTCCTCAGTGATTTGGTAACTCTTTAAAAAATCAACGAGCGCCTCCTCACCAAGCGCGATCAGAAATTCTTCAAAAGTCATAGGACCAAGATGAAGATATTCAATACGCCCAACAGGCATGGAAAATGCGGCTTGAGAGAGCGTAAATTCAAGCAAGGAACCTGCTGCCAAGACATGAAGTTCAGGCAACTCTTCAAAAAAGTATCGAAGAGACACAATCGCTTCAGCCGCCGCCTGAATTTCATCCAAAAAAAGCAAAGTGTGCCCAGGTTGGATAGCTTTACCAGCCTGTAGCGAGACAAGTTGAGTAATTTTTGCAGGATCATTGGATTTAAAAAGATTAGTTAATTCAGGATTGCGTTCAAAATTGAGTTTGACAAGATCAAGATGACACTGTTCTGAAAAAAGTCGCACTAAAGTGGATTTACCAACTTGTCGGGCTCCCCTGATAACAATGGGTTTACGGCGTTTGTCTTTGAGCCATTGGTTTAGATAGGCAAGTTGTTGTCTGTACATTATTCTAATAATGGTTAAAATACAAGGTTATTTTTTCATTCTGCAGAATAAAATACAATGAAGGTGTAGTTAGAGGAAAATTGTCCCAAACTAAAGTTTGGACTCCTCAGGAGTCCAAACTTTGTCCCTGCTAATGCTGATTTTTTTCAAAGTAGGCTGAAAAAAAAATCAAACCCACCTCATCATCCCCATATGATGCGGATCTGCAAGTAGTTCATGAAAGGGAAACATGCGAATGCGATAACTTAAGCCACCGCACAATTCTGGTTGAAAAGTGAGGTTGTAAAGATATTCTCCATTATCATGCAAAGGATGTTTTGCTTCAAACTTGTAAGAAACAGTGGAAGTTTCATGGGCTTGCCAAAGGGTTTGTAAATCTTGTTGAGTGGGTACTAAAATTTCAGGGTGATAAATCTTGCGTGCAAGTAATAATTCAACTGTG
>CAYFOB010000296.1:0-3967 GCA_964344525.1 uncultured Thiomargarita sp. | reverse complement strand
CATCACCTGGCTGTAAATCATTTAAGCGCACGGCAACTTCTATGGTGATTGAATCGCCGCAAGAGAGCAGCGTTTGGGGCACCGACAGTGGGCGTATTTGTACGCCCGCCCATTTGGCTCTGATATGCGCTTTCCAATGCGCTAATGTCTGCGCATTGGCATAATTGTCACTGCGTAAGCGCTTGCCTTGACGATTGGCGGGTAAATATAAGTCATTGATGTAGTTATTAAGCATCCGCATGGTGTTAAAGCGGGGAAGTATTGTTGCCATTGAATGTTTGGCTTTTTTGACCCAGCTTTCAGAATAACCATAGTTGTTTGTATCGTAGTAAAGCGGAATGACCTCATCTTGCAAGACTTCATATAGGCTACGGGCATCATCATGATCACGTAAATCATGGTTATCAGTGTGCGGAGAGGGTTTGATAGCCCACCCATTCTCTCCGTCATAACTTTCAGGCCACCAACCGTCAAGTACGCTGAGATTGATCCCGCCATTTATCGCCACTTTCATGCCAGATGTCCCACTGGCTTCTAAGGGATACACCGGATTATTGAGCCACACATCAACACCAGAAACTAAGCGTCGTGACAGTGCCAAATCATAGCCTTGCACCACCAAAATTTTACCCATAAATTCAGGTTCAGCACTGGCTTTGTAAATTTCTTTCAGTAAATATCGCCCAGGTTTATCATCAGGATGGGCTTTACCAGCAAAGATAAAAACAATGGGTCGTTTAACATCATTGAGCATTGCCCGCAATTTTTCCCTATCCTTTAAAAAGAGCGTGGCACGTTTGTATGTGGCAAAACGCCGCGCAAAGCCAATGGTCAAAATATTGGGATTTTTGGGATCAACATACTTCAGCAAGCGTTCTAAATGCGTTTCGCTGATTTGATGACGCAAATATTGGGCAGTGAGTGCATCGCGTATCACTGCTAACATGCGTGATTTAATGGTTTGCTTGATATTCCAAAATTTTTGGTCAGGAATATTTTCTATGCGCTGCCAAAAGTTGACCTCACATTTTTTGTTGGGCCATTCGACGCCTAATGATTCATCAAAAAAATCATGCCATTCCCGTGCCAATATGGAGGAGATATGTACACCGTTGGTGACATAGCGCATTGGGTTTTCGGCGGGGATAATTTCGGGCCAAAATTTCTTACAAATATCCATTTCAGAAGAAATCCTACCATGGATACGACTGACCCCATTCAAGTGACGTGCGCCTGTGATCGCCAAAATGGTCATATTAAAATCAGAATTAGGCCAACAACCCAAGGCTAAAAAAGCCTCCTTGGACAATCCCAGCTCATGATGAGCGTAGGCACCAAGATAGTTCATCATTTGTTCTTGCGAAAAATGGTCATGTCCAGCTGGCACCGGGGTATGCGTGGTAAACACCGTATTGCTCCCAACAACTTCAAGCGCTGTTGCAAATGATTGTCCCTCAACAATCAGTTCACGTATTCTTTCTAATATCAAAAAAGCCGCATGACCTTCATTAATATGCCAAATGGTTGGCGCTAACCCCAATCTTTTGAGCAATCGTGCACCACCAATGCCTAACACGATTTCTTGTTTGATGCGGATATCTTGCCCCCCCCCATAGAGTTTGTGGGTAATCGCACGGTCATTTTCATTATTTTGTGGCACATTGGTGTCAAGCAAATACAAAGTAATGTGCCCCACTTGTGTTTTCCAAGCTTTCGCAGATACCTGTGTTTCGGCGATCCTGATTTCAACATAAATTTCTGCCCCAGCTTCATCCAATACAGGCGTAATTGGCAAATGCTCTGGTTCATTGACGTTATAGGCAGCCACCTGATTGCCTTCAGCATCAATCAGTTGGGAAAAATACCCTTGATGATAAAACAAGCCAACACTGACAAAAGGTAGGCGCATATCACTGGCTGTTTTGCAATGATCACCGGCTAAAATACCTAAACCGCCCGAATAAATGGGAAAACTTTCGTGAAAACCATATTCAGCGCAAAAATAAGCAATCAAATCATTTTCAGCGAATTGTTGAGCATTACCCTCTTTTGTTTGATGATAGGCATCATAATGAGATAACACTTGGTGATAGGCATTAAGAAACAATGGATCAACCGCAGCCTGTTGTAAATGTGCTTGATCAATGTTGCGTAAAAATAATTTGGGGTTATGTCCAACCCGAATCCATAGCTCATGATTCAAACGCTCAAATAATCTTCGCGCTTGAACATTCCATCTATACCATAAATTATTAGCCAAATCTTCAAGGCGTTTCAAAGCCTCTGGCAAAATGGGGGTCACTTCTAAATTAAATTCTTGTGCAGACATTTCTTCCTTTCTCATTCAATAAAATAATAAATCATTAGCAAAGCGGCCGCTTTGCGCGTTTTGCAAAAAAAAAACCCTCCTTTTTTAACAAAAAGGAGGGTTATTTTAACAAAAATAGACGGTGCAATTTTAAACCGTCTCACAATTCAAACAATTTACAAACTATAATACATATCAAATTCCACAGGATGAGTCGTCATACGCAGGCGAGTAACTTCTTCCATCTTCAATTCGATGTATGCATCAATCACATCCTGAGTAAACACCCCACCAGCCATCAAAAATTCACGATCATTGTTAAGCGCCTCTAAGGCTTGCTCAAAAGAAAAACAAACAGTCTTAATATTTTTTTCCACTTCTGGTGGCAAATCATACAAATTCTTGTCCATGGCTTCGCCTGGATCAATTTTATTTTGAATGCCATCCAATCCCGCCATCAGCATAGCAGAAAAGGCAAAATACGGATTGCCACTCGAATCCGGGAAACGGACTTCGATGCGACGCGCTTTGGGACTGCTTACATAAGGAACACGTATAGCAGCCGAGCGGTTACGCGCCGAGTATGCCAGCAAGGTGGGTGCCTCAAAACCAGGTACAAGGCGCTTATAGCTGTTAGTTGTCGCATTGGCGAAGGCATTGATCGCGCGCGCATGTTTGATAATACCCCCAATATAATATAGGGCAGCTTCTGACAAGCTGGCGTACTTATCACCCGCAAAAATGTTATTGCCGTCTTTGCTCAAAGATTGATGTACATGCATACCATTACCGTTATCACCAACAAGCGGTTTAGGCATAAAAGTAGCACTTTTACCATAGCCGTAGGCGACATTCATGACCACATATTTGAGAATCTGCACTTCATCAGCTTTTTTGACCAAAGTATTAAATTTGGCACCAATTTCACCTTGTCCAGCAGTCGCCACTTCATGATGATGCACTTCAGTTTTTAAGCCCATATCTCCCAAAGTCAAACACATCGCAGAGCGGAGGTCATGGAGAGAATCGACAGGGGGGACTGGAAAATAGCCCCCTTTTAAGGATGGACGATGCCCAAGGTTACCATCTTCATAAACTTTTTCAGAATTCCAACCCGCCTCTTGTGAGTCAACCTTACAAAATGATCCATGAATATCTGAACCCCAACGTACATCATCAAAGATGAAAAATTCATTTTCCGGACCAAAATAGGCGGTATCAGCAATGCCAGTAGATTTCAAGTAATTTTCTGCCCGTTTTGCCAACGAACGTGGATCGCGCTCATACCCTTGCATAGTGGTTGGCTCAATCACATCGCAACGCAAGTTTAAAGTCATTTCATCAGTGAAGGGATCAATGACTGCCGTTTCATCCTCAGGCATTAAAATCATGTCAGATTCATTAATACCTTTCCAACCTGCAATTGAGGAGCCATCAAACATTTTGCCTTCAACAAAAAAATCCTCATCAACAGCATCTGCTAGCACAGTGACATGTTGTTCTTTGCCTTTGGTATCGGTAAAACGGAGATCAACAAATTTGACCTCTTTTTCTTTGATCATGTTTAATACGTTTTCGCCAGACATAAATTATTACCCCGTTTATCAAATATCAAAAATATCATACATAAAAAGTATGGAAAAAGCATCTCATCATTTG
>CAYFOB010000295.1:3051-5750 GCA_964344525.1 uncultured Thiomargarita sp. | reverse complement strand
GATCAGATGGTAGCTAGTTTTAATTCTGGTTCCCACGCCTTCGCTAAGAACGAGAAAACGTTGTATTTCACGCAATCGGGAAACGCTATAATTGATGTTACGCAATTATGAGAATAACTACAAGGATTACTTTTAAGAAGGGATAAACCACAGCTTCGATATCGGTTTTTCCGTATCGATAAAGTAATCCTTGTAATTTATTTAACAAAAAAGAAAATCTGTTATGTACGGTTTTTTACACATTTCAAATTGTCAGTTGAATAAAACTGACAATGAGCACTATAAAAAAAGTTACTGCGGGCAATGTCACGCTTTGCAAAAACATTTTGGCTATACTTCTAGAGCCTTATTGTCTTATGATACAACCCTCATTGGTTTGTTGATTGATGCTCAATTACAAACGGCAAAAAGTGAAACTAAAGTGTGGTGCGCTATTTTCCCGCGCAAAGTATCTGTTTATCATCCAGATGAAATGGCTCAAAAGATTTCTGCCTGTTTTGCTGTCGCCTTATTGTTCACTAAATTGAATGATTCTTTACAAGAAAAGAAATCTTTCGTGAAAACTATTCTTGCTAAATATTATCAACGACCATTTAATCAGGCTCGAAAACTGCTTGACGCTGAAGGTTTTTTTTAATAGTGAATTGATTGATCAATTACTTGCCAATCAAGAAAAGGTTGAATTATTAAAAAATGCCAGTATCGAACAATATGCAGAATCCTCAGCCAAAATTGCAGGTGAAGTTTTTCGTTTTACTGCGAAGCTTAAGCAAAATGAAACCATTTTGTATAAAATTGGTTATCATGTGGGAAAAATTGTTTATTTGATAGACAGTTGTATTGATATTTTGGACGATGTTGAAAAAAAACAATTTAACGCCTTGCTTGCTGCAAATGGTTCAACTCCTTCTCAACACAAAATCGTTCGTCTTGTGATTGATTCATTGCAAATCATTAAAAATTTGACGAAACAGTTGACACTTTATAAACATCGCGCTTTGATTGAAGGCATTTTATTGCAAGGATTTCCTACCCGTCTTCATCAGCAAGTACACAAGAGTATTCCAAAATTACAAAAGAATCGCTTTGTTCCCTTTAATTATTTGCCTCATGCCGCCTTAGCTTCTGCACTGTGTTTGTTTGCCAATGAAGCGAATGCCGCAGGATTTGTTTGGGGAGAAGAATATACTGGTTATTATGATGTGGATTCTTGTTGTCGTGGGCATTTTCGTGAGTATAAAGAGTATAAAATTTATGGATTGACGTGTTCCTTAGAGAATAATGTTCCCACAAAAAATTTTATCAATGAGGCATTATTAAACCCTTTTGTCTGTATATCTTCTAGTGATGAAAGTGGTATTTTGTGTTGCAATATACCAAAATATATTTTTTCTTATGCGCTCTGTTATAGGATTCATTTTAATAAATCTATCTCATTAAAAGCCAAAAAAATTATCTTAGCCCTAGAAATATTTGTTATTATCATGGTGGTTATTGGCGTGAATTATAATTTCATATCCGAAACCTATGAGAAGTATCAAATAGAAAAATCTGTCAATTTTTTTGTGGAAAATACTTCTCCTGAGTTGTATTCAAACAGACAAAAAATCAATGAAAACATAACGGCTATTAACACAAAAATTCAAAATCTCCAAAAATTGCAGAGCCAATATCCTGCCCAAACCGATGTTATTCAGCCCAAAATTGAGAAATTAAATGCGCTGAATCGGTATCTTGAAAACACGTTGCACAATATTCAAGTGCAAATAAAAACGGCTTATGTGATTCATAAGGCTAACAAAATAGAAGGGATTGGGCAATCTATTTCTCTTGATGATGTTCTGAAAAAGGCTAATGATGCTTTACAACACGCAAAATCCGTTAATCTTAGCGTAGAGGAGATGACTCAATGAAGAAATTCATTTTTCTCATGATTTTTATTTGTTTTCTGGTGAGTTGTTTTGATGAAGAATCACAGGAAATTAAGACTTTTGTTAAAAGCACCGCGCCTGAATTGTTGATAAAAATCGACAATTTATCTCACACAATTGGTGAAGTTGAAACCAAAATTAAAAAATTGACTTTGTTGCAAAACCACTTTCCAGAACATACTCAAATTACACAGCCTCGCATAGACAAATGGACTCAAGTCCATAGTCAATTAAAACAAACGCAAACTGATATTCAGTTTCAGATAGAAAGAGCGTTTGTGATGTATAAAACGGATCAAGAAATAGAAGGAAGTCAAAAATTCACCACGACGGTGCAAACGCTTATAGAAAAAGCCGATGATGCCTTGAGTATGGCAAAAAATATGGCAACGGTTGTTGAAGAATCAGCGAATTATTAATTGATGTTATGACAATAACTACACGGATTATATTTAAAAAAGGATAGTTAAAAACATCGCTAGTACACCGCCAAGGCTGTTTTGAGGGGTAGGAGTCCAAGATTTATCTATCGCGAATAACTACACGGATTATATTTAAAAAAGGATAAATCAAAACCATTTATAAGCTGGGGTTTATCCCTTCTTAAATATAATCCTTGTAGTTATTCCTGGGTGGCTAGGGTTAGTAGGATTAGCCAATGAGTCTCGCAGCAAGGCTCGCTATGTCTGACGACTCTTCACATCCAATCGATCCCGCAACTTATCACCTAAAATATTCACTGATAACACAACCAACAATAAAGCCAAC
>CAYFOB010000295.1:0-3041 GCA_964344525.1 uncultured Thiomargarita sp. | reverse complement strand
GATAAGTGGGGCAATGAGTAGGGGAATCACATGGTAGCGTAAAATGCGCGGAGTTCGTGCGCCCAAAGCGATAGCCGCTATTACATGTTCTCGGCGTTTCAATGACAAAGTTTGCGCCCGCGCCAATCGTGCAAAGCCAACCCAACCAACAACCGAAAGGGCAAAGACCACATTTTCAATGCCTGGACCTAATATCCCAGATAAAGCAATAGCTAACAAAATGCCTGGAAAGGCTAAAAAAACATCCATAATTCGCACAATAACCAAATCAACATAGCCCCCAATCCAAGCACTGATTGCACCAACCAATGTGCCTACTGTTAATGACACAAAAATAACCCAAAATGCTACAAAAAATGAGGTTTTTGCCCCCATGATCAAACGATCTAAAATAGGACGGCCCACATCGTCGTAACCTAACCACTCTGAAAAAGAGGGGGGTTGTAATTTGAGAGACAAAGTAATATGGTTTGGCTCTAAGGGGAGTAAAGGACCTAACACCGCAAATAAAAACCACACAATTAGCACGAATAAAGGAATAATAATTTGATATCTAAACACTGTAACGCACCCGTGGGTCTAACCAAGCATATAACACATCAGTCAAAGTATTGACCAATACATAACTTAAACTAATCAATAAAATACAAGCTTGCACCAGGGGATAGTCACGCCGCTCTATAGATTCAATGGTCAATTGTCCAACCCCTGGCCAATCGAAAATGATTTCTGTGATCACCGCGCCGCCCAATAATGTACCCAATTGCAATCCTAACACCGTGATGATAGGTAAAGAAGCATTGCGTAGCGCATGATGGATAACCACCGCCGACTCGCATAAACCTTTGGCGCGGGCGGTACGGATATAATCTTCATTGAGCACCTCTAATAATGTTGAACGTACCATACGGGCTAAAATGGCAGCGAGCGCAGTACCTAAAGTAATGGCAGGTAGCACTAATGATAAAGGTCCCTCTCGCCCACTCACAGGTAACCAACCCAGCGTGAGAGAAAATAAAAGTATTAACATAGGACCCAACCAAAAATTGGGGATAGAAACACCCAACAAAGAAAATACCATTGCACCGTTATCATAAACAGTATCTTTACGCAGCGCAGCAATACTGCCCAATGGAAATGCCAACAACACAGCCACCAATAAACCAGCAATTGCCAACTCTAAAGTAGCGGGAAAGCGCTCTACCAAAATATCGAAAATGGGTTCTTTGGAATATAGAGAATGGCCCAAATTGCCCTGCAACAAATTGGTCATATAAGACCACCATTGCGTCAACAAAGGTTGGTCTAGCCCCAAAGTAGCCCGTAAAGCCTCTAAATCTGTTGGCGTCGCCGTTTCGCCTAGCATGGCTTGCACTGGGTCACCAGGGACAAGGTGAATGAGTAAAAAGATTAAGGTAGTAACACCCAGCAAAACGGTGAACATGCTGAGTAAACGGGATAATATGAAAGATAGCATGGTTTTTTTCTGAATGGGTCAAATGAGGCAGGGGACACCCCCAAATGCGTAAAGTTTATGAGGGAATTTGGGGGTGTGGAAAAAAATTACTTTACCAGCTTAAGCACCGGCTTACCACGCGGGGGACGTTTAGGAGGAGGCGGCGGTGGCGTTTGTTCAGATTCTTCAAACTCTTCAGATTTAAAAAACATTCCCTTGCCAGTTTCTTGGGCATAAATGGCTAATACCGCAGGTGTTGGAACATACACGGAAAATGGTTTACCAGAAAACCGAGCACGAAAACTCACCCAATCATTCTCTAATGTCAAAGCTTGCACTGCCATTGGTGATATGTTCAAAATGATTTTACCATCTTCAACATACTGCTGAGGCACTTCCGCTTGTTCATCCTCAG
The DNA here is from genome assembly GCA_964344525.1 of uncultured Thiomargarita sp. GTDB lineage: Bacteria > Pseudomonadota > Gammaproteobacteria > Beggiatoales > Beggiatoaceae > CAYFOB01. Next base: position 1,170 of record CAYFOB010000295.1, on the reverse strand, counting down.
CATCCACCAATAGATAGGGGGTCAAATCATTATCAACAATCCAATCATACAGAGCACGCAATAAATAAGGCTGCATTGAAGTCATATCAGTTATCAGAGATTAGTACGCATTAAAATTTTTAAAACCCATTATAGGGTGGGTAAAACCCACCAACTCGTTGAAATTAGTGTGTTTACCCACCTGACGTGCTACTTTTCAACTAATCTGCTGATAACTGATTAGTGTACATCTCGCCAATAATCTTTCTTCAGGGCGTAAGCAAATCCCAAAAAGATGATGAGAAAAAGTATCACTTTCCAACCTAAACTTAGGCGTTCCAATTTAGCAGGTTCACCGATATATTCAAGAAAGTTGACTAAATCACGCACATCGGTGCGATAACTTTCAACTTTTGCGAGATACTCCTCGCCACTCATCTTATCTTTATCCACCAACTCCAGTGAGTTAATCACTTTATGAGCATGTCCTTCCGCATCAGTAGTGGTTTCATAAACGGCTTTTTGCCATCCTTGTCGATCCCACATCACATGAGGCATACCAACATCCTTAAACACAAGATTGTTGACCCCCAAGGGGCGCGAATCATCCAAGTAAAAACTCAACATATAGGTATATAACCAATCAGTACCACGCGCACGAGCAATCACACTCAAGTCTGGTGGCACCACCCCAAACCATTTTTCCGCATCCTCACTATCCATGGGAATAGTCATCATTTCACCGACTTTCTCAGCGCTAAACATCAGATTTTCTTTTAAATCATCATCTGATATGCCCAAGTCTTTACCAATACGTTGAAAACGAACATACTTGGCAGAATGACACCCCATGCAATAGTTAACAAAAAGTTTGGCTCCCGTTTGCAATGAAGCTTTATCGTTGAGGTCATTATCAGCCTCTAACAATTTAACACCACCACCGGCTGCTAAAGCGAAACCGGGTAATAACAAAATCAAAGCTAAAATCAATCGTCTCATCAGTCGGTCACCCTTTCTGGTACTGGTTTGGTCTCATCTATTTTGGAATACCAAGGCATTAACAAGAAAAATGCAAAATAGATAACGGAAAATAGACGCGCAAAATTTGTCTTCATTGGCGTGGGGGGTTCCATGCCTAAGTAGCCCAATCCAAAAAAGCTGATGACAAACAAGGCTAAAGCGAATTTAAAA
>CAYFOB010000294.1:2726-5765 GCA_964344525.1 uncultured Thiomargarita sp. | reverse complement strand
TATTAACTTAATGGCGTTGGTTTTAGAAATAGGATGCGTAACATCAGTTAATAAAAAATAGACATAATTGGAAATAAACAATGAAAACTTTAAAATCTCAAATCATTTTCATTTCAGTCATCTTATTTTGTGTATTACTCCTACTGATTGGAATGGTCATCAAACATGCACTTGAAGAAAAACAACTCGCTGAAGAATATGAACTCAAAAATCAAATTGCGGAACATTTACATGCAGCTGTTGGATGGCAAGTTATTGAACGGGGCGTGGGAGCTGCAATAATCGGAAGTGGTAATGGAAGCGCATCACCGCTATTCTCAAAATTTCAGGAGCTCTGGCAAAAAGGAGACTTCGAAGTTTTACAAGCCAAACAACAACTTGAAAAACTAATTACGATAACACAAACTCAAAATTTTGAGGAAAAATTCAATCGTTGGCGCGAAATTTATGACGCGCTCAAGCTTATACGTACCAAAATTGCCAATAACGAGGCTTCCAAAGAGCAATGGCTTGATGTAACCACCACTAACATCAATTATGAGTTTAATTTACGTCATTTTGCCTTTATTCCACACCACCAAAAAGAACAAATATCTTATTTAAATAGCGTTCTTCGCCCTAATATCGCCAGATTAACGGAATTTGCAGGGCGAGAACGGGCACTTGTGGCTAATCACATTGCCAGCAAACAATATTTTTCCACTGAAACCTTAGAGACACTTCAATATTATCGTTCCATAGTGGATAAATCTCTTGAACAAATCCTCTTTTTAAAGGGGCAACCTTTTATTTCAACTGAGATGGAACAGGCCATTGTGACTTTTGAAAAAGAATTTAAGCTGACATTTCAATTGTTAAGAAAACAGATTTTAGCCACAAGCCAACAAAAAATAGAATATCCAATAGATGCTGCCATTTGGATTGAGGTTGCAACAAAAACGATCAATAAAGGATTGGTTATTTCGGATGTGGCTGGTACACAAGCCAATATGGTTGTGTTAAAAATGAAATCCGCTGCTGACAAAAACCTGATTATCAGTTTCTCTATTCTGATTTTGGTTTTTTTAGCTTTTTACTTTTTCATTCAATGGTCAAAAATCCGTATTTTAACACCTATTCAAAAATTAATTAACCTCACACATAAGGTGGCTATTGGCGATTTTTCTCAGAGAATAACCGTGAAATCAGTCGATGAAATCGGCGAATTAAGCGTTTCTTTTAATAGAATGGCTGATGATTTACAAACATCAACCTGCAAAATTCTGGGGGATAAAGAACATGCAGAACAAGCTAATAAAGCAAAAAGCGATTTTTTGGCAAACATGAGCCATGAAATTCGCACGCCCATGAATGCCATTATTGGCTTAACCCAACTGCTTTTAAAAACAAAACTTGTTCCCAAACAAGAAAATTATATCAACCATATAGAATCTTCATCGCAAGCTTTGCTTGGTATTATCAATGATATTTTAGACTTTTCTAAGATTGAAGCGGGTATGTTGGATATAGAATCAGTGGATTTTCATTTAGATGATGTGTTGGATAACATTTTCAGTTTATTTGGATTACGCATTGAAGAAAAAGAGTTAGAGTTACTACTGGCAGTAGATAAAGAGGTGCCCCGTCATTTAATAGGTGATCCTCTGCGCCTCAATCAAATACTGATTAACCTAACAAGTAATGCGCTGAAATTTACGGCGCAAGGTGAAATAGTGATCAAAATAGCAATCGTTAAATTAGAACCAGAATTAGTAACCCTGCGTTTTTCAGTGCAAGATACAGGTATTGGGATCCCATCAGATATACTACCCAATCTATTTGATGCCTTTACCCAAGCCGATACCAGTACCACCCGTCAATTTGGTGGCACTGGCTTAGGATTAACCATCTGTAAACGTTTAACAGAAATGATGGGAGGAAAAATTTGGGTAGAGTCGCAACAGGGCAAGGGCAGCACCTTTCATTTTACAATAAGCTTCGGTTGCCAAACTCAAAGCTGTGAACTCATTTTCCACATGCCAGAAGAATTACGCAATATCAAAGTACTGATTGTGGATGATAACAAAACATCGCAAGAAATTATGCAAGAGGAATTGTCCAACTTTTCTTTTGAAACATCGTTAGTCAATTCTGGCGAAGCCGCATTAGCAGAATTAGAAAGAGTTGCTAACACAAAACCTTATGACTTAGTGCTCTTGGATTGTAAAATGCCAGGAATCAGTGGACTAGAAACGGCAAAATACATTAAGCAGAATCCTCATTTGCCTCATAAACCCTTCATTATTATGATGACAGCCTTTTACAAGAAAGAGGCTTTAACAAATGAAGATCAAAAAAACCTGAATGCCTTTTTGACAAAACCAGTCACACCCTCGATATTATTTGACACCATTATGAATGTTTTTGGCAAAAATGTTGCAAAAACATCACGGATATCGCAAAAACAAGCCTTCAGAAAGGCTAATATAAGCGCTCTCCAAAATGCACGGATTTTGTTGGCAGAAGATAACTTGATTAATCAACAGATTGCCCAAATTTCCCTGGAAAATGAAGGGTTAGTGGTAAATATTGCCAACAATGGTAAAGAAGCGGTGGCAATGGTTGGTGAAAATGATTTTGATGCGGTGCTCATGGATGTCCAAATGCCAGAAATGGACGGCATTGAAGCCACTCAGTTAATCAGGCAACAACCGCAATATGAGAAATTGCCAATTATTGCCATAACAGCTCATGCCATGAGCGGTGATCGAGAACTCTGTTTAAATGCGGGTATGAACGACTATATCACTAAACCAATTAATATAGAAGACATGTTCAATACCCTCAAAAAATGGATAACGCCAAACCCCAATCGCATGGGCAAATCCCAAAAAAATCCAAAAATTGAGGCAAAGCCCCAGCTAAGGGAAGCGTTGCAGCCAGATAAATTACCTGGCATTGATACAGCAACAGCATTGGAAAGATTGGATGACAACTTCCATCTTTACCATAAATTGCTATGCAATTTTTACCAAGATTGTCAAAATGTTGCTACCGAAA
>CAYFOB010000294.1:0-2716 GCA_964344525.1 uncultured Thiomargarita sp. | reverse complement strand
GGAAACCTTAAAATAGCATTACACCATGCCCATGCAATCAAGGGAGCTGCTGGTAATCTTGGCATTAACAAATTACAAAAAATATCAGAAGCCATCGAAATAAAGCTGAGAACAAAGGAAGAAGTGACTCCAGACATGCTCGAACAATTTGAAGCCACCCTGAAGGAAGTCATGAAAACGTTGAGCAGCCTGAGTTAAACTTTTTGTCGGGTGGGCAACAAAATTAACAAAGCCCACCCGACAATTTATGGTTCTATTCCTCATTCCCCACAATAAATTTATTTCTATACCCTTCTTGTTTGGGATATGAGCTTACCTGACTGATTTCACAATGCTTTTCAACATAAACCTCGTTTATCTTACCCACTCTCATATAAAACGGTGGCGTGCCCTCTAAAGGTAATATTTCGCCAGCGTTGCGAAAACCCTCATACAATTTTTTGCCATTTTGATCAATGATTCTTATCCATGATCTCTCTTTAAAATACACACACATGTTTCGAGAGGGAATCGGGGTTGTTACCTCTGTCGTAACAGTGCTAGCTTTCGCCTGTTCGTTAAGAACAATGGGTTCTTTAGGTGACAATTGAGGTTCATTGTTCTTGCTGAGATAAATTACCAAAATGAGGAGCATTATGGCGATAATAAACGCTCCAAGCCCTAAAAAGCGACGGCTTTTTTGCTTTTCACGTTGTTGAATGATAAGGGTATTTTTTTCCTCCAGTTGCAATGTTAAGTCTTTTTCACATTGCAAGCTATTTTTGGCTTCCTCTTCCGCCTGATGTAAAGCCTTTTCTTTGGCAAGAAGTTCATTATTGAGCAATGTGATTTCTTGCTGATGCTGATGACTCATTTTTTCTTTGTCTTGAGCCGCTTTATTGCGTGCATTGGTTTCTTGATCAAGGCGTTGTTTCAGCGCGTTTTCTTGTTGACGTAATTCTATCAGCACTTGTTGTTCTTGAGCCAGGCGTTGCTTTAATTCATTTTCCTGTTGACGGGATTCTGTCAGCGCTTGTTCAGCTTGAGTCCGAGCCTCTTTTTCTTGATCAAGGCGTTGTTTGAGCGCGTTTTCCTGTTGACGAGATTCTGCCAGCGCTTGTCTTTCTTCAACAAGATGTTGCTTTAACTCATTTTCCTGTTGACTGAAAGAACTCAGTTCTTGTCTTTCTTGCTCCAAACGCTGTTTTAAAAGATTTTCCTGTTGACGGGATTCTGTCAGCGCTTGTTCAGCTTGAGTCCGAGCCTCTTTTTCTTGATCAAGGCGTTGTTTGAGCGCGTTTTCCTGTTGACGAGATTCTGCCAGCGCTTGTCTTTCTTCAACAAGATGTTGCTTTAACTCATTTTCCTGTTGACTGAAAGAACCCAGTTCTTGTCTTTTTTGCTCCAAACGCTGTTTTAAAAGATTTTCCTGTTGACAGGATTCTGCCAAGGCTTGTTCAACTTGAGTCCGCGCTTTTTGTTCTTGAAAAAGACGTTGTTTTAAATCATTTTCCTGTTCACGAAAGAGAATCAATTCTTGTTCAACGTGAGCCCTGGCGTTTTTTTCCTGCACAAGAAACTGTTTTAATTGATTTTCGTGTTGAAGATAGCTTTCTTGTGTGTTAACCAAGACATTTCTTTCTTCAGCAATACGTTGCTTTAATTCATTTTCTTGGTGTTGATAAGCCGCCAGTTTTTCTGCATATTGATGCATTGCGTTGATGACTTCTGTTCCGGCAAAATGCTGTGGTGATTCACCATACATTTTTTCTAAGACAACGACTTGTGCTAACAAATTTTTTGCGGCTTCTCTATCATTGTGTTTCAATGCAGACAACACGCGTTGATATAAATCCACTAACTGACTTTTATGTTGCAATAGCTCATGAGTCAAGTCACGCTTTTCTGAAGATTCTAACATTTTCAGTCGTTCTTCAATTTGGCGATACTGTATTTTTTGCTCAAGGAACTTCATTTTTTCTTTGATTTTTTCTAGTTCCTCAGCCCAGTCTTGTTTATCTGAATATTCGTCAAGCAGCTGTTGGGCTTTTTCCAAAGCTTCTTTATAATGCCCTGCTTGTTCAGCTTGAGTCATTAACCGGAATAGTGCTTCAAATTCGTGGCGAGGAATTTGTCGCTCAAGTTTAGCCCAATCTCGTTGATTTGGATATTCTTCAGCTAATTGTTGCAGTTGTTTCAATGCCTCTTCATAGCGCCCAGCCTGCTTGGTTTGCCTGATGATTTTTAAACGCGCCTCAATTTCACGAAAGCGTAGTTGGAGGTCAACTGCAGCCACTTTTTTATCAAAATGGGCTTTCTGATAGGCGAGCAACGCAGCCTCCAAGTCTCCCGCCATTTGTGCCTCATCACCTCGCCACACCCAAATTTTTCGGTAAGCTTTTTTGGCCTCTGGGTGGTTAGCCTCTAATTCTAAAACCCGTTCATAAAGTTTGAGTTGTTCATTTTCGTTGTCAATCGCTTCTTCTGCTAAAATCAACAAAGCATGAATCAGCCGAGAACGTGCGGCTGTCGGTTGAAATTTGTACAACCGTTCTAAAACATCACGCGCTTCCTCTACTTGTGCTTGCGCGAGTAAAACATCAGCGAGTAGTTGATAGCTCTTAACATTGTTAGGGCTTAAATCAACGGCTTTACGTAGAGGAGCAAGTGCTAATTGATCTACAATGGCCATTTTTTTTAACTACGGGGATGAATTATTAATTGATGTTACGCACTC
>CAYFOB010000293.1:0-5771 GCA_964344525.1 uncultured Thiomargarita sp. | reverse complement strand
TTCTGAAAAGGTAAAGAGTCTTCTCTCATTTTTTTCCAAAACAGCCTCTAAAAGAATACCAATGATGTGCTGTTGGCTTTGACAATAACAACAACGATAACTTGATTGTTCGGCTACCTGTTTATGTAGGTTAGCTGAAATATGGCTCTTACTCATTTTCGTTTTTTGTTAAAATTGAAGAAATATCATAACCACGTTTTTTTAATAGAGCGGCGGCTTTAGCACGTACCAACATCACGCGATTGAAAAAATGTGACAATTGTTGTACTTGTTGATTTTCCAGTTCTGTTAAGCCATCACGTTGTTGTTTTTCAAGGAGTTCTTGCATACAAGCCGACTCATCGCGTGAAATTGTGAGTCGGGCTGCTTGCCAAAGTTCGCTATTTGTAAACCAATCAAGCTGAGCTAATGCCTGCTCAATATCATCTGCTAAAGTTTCTCTTTGCGAATAATCAATAACAACGGCTACTAATTCTTCAGCGACTGAACGTTGCATTAATTGTGATTGTTGCTCAACTTTGTGATAAATTTGCGTTGGTAAGGTAATGGTGATAGTTTGTGAATCCATCGTTTCCTCATTTTTTTTGATATTTGTTGAAATAAGCCGTGTAGGTTGAGGCGTTCTACGCGCTCATAAAACGCCGTTTTGTGTGTCCAATTGTGTATCATCACTCACCACCAATCCTGTTAAGCGTGCCAAGTCCATTGCTGCTTGCATAGCATTTGGAAATAGATCCCAAGCTAAACTTTTTTCTCGTTGTTGTTCTAATTCTGCACACCAGCGATCAACCAATTGATAATCATCATTTAATTCTACCGGTATCATGCTATTTGGTAAATAAAAGGAGCGGGTTTTTGGCACATAACGATTTTTGTCTAAAAAATAATCTTGTAAACGCTTGTTAATACGAATTTCTTGTGTATCATCTTTGCCAAAGGTGATTGGGTAACGATCCACAATGTCTGTTGCACGTTGGAGTAGGTGTTGAGGGACCATAAAGGTGACGCCCTCGCCGTCGATTATCCGAATCCGGGGTTCTATGTCACGCAATGTCAACATTTCTTGTTTTAAGCGTTGACACCAAGAATTGACTGCTTCTTTAAATTGGTCGTTGTCTGCCATTTTTCGCACTTCTTTCAATTTTCCTGCGATTGTTTTGGTGACTTTTGGAGAGTAGTTGAATAAATGTTGTTGACGATGACTTTTTTTGTTACTAAAGTGGTTTTGTAACACGTACCAATATAAGCCAGCCACGTAAAGGGCTCGGTTGGATAAGCGGGCGTAATATTTGGCTTGATTTTGGGTGCCGTCTTTAAAACGTTTGGCGATTGATTGGCACAGTACTTTTGTTAAATCGTTAATTTGTAAGCGATTTCCATCGTTTTGTTGATACCATGTCCATAATGTTCGCAGCCAAGGTTTTTTGTCTGCGAGTTGGTCGTCATAACGAACAATCACTTGTCCTTGATGATTGCCACGCGCTACTCGTCCATAACGTTGCAGAAAATTCATGGCTTCAAAGCCTGGTTCCATCAGTAAAAAATCCGCTTTGAAGGTGACTCCCATTTCGACACTGGAGGTTGTGATTAATATTTTGAAATCAAAAGGGTTTTGAGTGCGCCCAACGGCAAAACGTCCTATTTGTTTGGCATCCGCTTTGGTGTCATCAAGACTATTTATGAGTAAACAATCTTCAGGTTGAATGCCGGCGCTAAGTATTGCTTGTTCTAATTCAATAGTTTGCCGTTGCAAATCTTCCAGTTTGTTATAAATGATAACCGTTTGTCGTTTTGTGGCCATTTGCGTTTGCCTTATTAAATTAGGCAAGGTGTCGATATTGAGAAAACTGAGTTGCACATCGCCATGAATAAAGCGCCCGCTTGTTCCGATTTTTTCTGATAAGTTTGCTATCTTATTTTCATCAATTTCCAGTCCTTTTAGCACGGGCATGATATTGATGGGGGTGGCGGATAAAAAGCTGATTTTGGCGCGTATTTTTTTGTCTAATGCCACTGCTAATTTGGTAAATAGGGCGGCTAATCCAAAACCTCTGGCTTGAATCGAATGAAATTCATCAAAAACGATATGATCAAAGGCATTCAAAATGTGAAAGACACCAACATCTGATTGCCCATCATTGGGATATTTTCGTAGCAGCACATAATTTAATGATTCAGGGACTGCGATAATCATCTCCCCCCCTTCACGGGTTTCATCTAACTTAAAAATTTCTCGCACTCGATGTACTCCGATGTGTGTGATTCCTTCTTTCCTCAATTTTTCGCTACTATCAGAGCTCCAGAGTGAAACTTTTTTGTGTGCTTTTTTTTCATCCCAACCAGCTTTTGTCAATTCTTCTAGTAAGCTCCGCACCAGATTTTGTGCTAATCGTTTTGTTGGTACGATAAATAAAACGCGATGTTCATGTTTAATTACGCCTTTTTGAAAGGCGAAACTTTTACCTGCACCCGTCGGTGCTTCGGCAATGCGGATGGGTTGTTCACAATTTAATAATTCTGTTTGTAATTGAGATAAGCCGTCGTTTGTGACGCTTTCTACGCAGTGGGCTGCGATGGTTATTGGCATTTGTTTTCCTTGATGTTACGCTGTCTATTTCTTAAACCATGAATAACTACAAGGATTATATTTAAGAAGGGATAAACCCCAGCTCTTCGAGGGCGCAAGACTTATCCTTTTTTAAATATAATCGCTTTCCGTTATACCAAAATTCAACTCAAAATTGTTTTCCTACAGTCGCAAAGCGGCCATCCCTATCGTATTTATTGCCACTTAGTCACTTTTTCATGCGCTTCTTTTAAGGAGTAAGCAGGCGATAATTGCAAATTGTGTAAACAATAGCGTTCTACCTCTAATTCGTTGTCAAATAAAGCCGCTGTGGCTGCATTTAAACGCACCGCTTTAATATCTGATTGTTCTAATAACACCATACCATTGCGATGTAAGCCTATGCGAATGACTAATTTTTTTTGTTCTTTAAAAGGATTAAAGCCATTTAAGCCAAAAAGAGCGCCTGTGAAAATTTGACCTTCTGGGATTTCTTGTGTTTTGAAAAAATCCTTTAAGTTGCCTCGTTTTACAACACTTTGTAATTTTTGACCAAAGCCACCTTCTTCAGTTAAATTGAGGCGGCGAATGATTGGTGTGAGTAAACGCGGTGATTCAGTGGTAAAGATTGAACTGCGATATGGCATTGCTTTGAGATGCTTTTTATAAGCTTTTTTAGGTAAAGCAACACTGGCATGTAACAGGCCCAGTGTTGAGGCTAAACCAAATGCAATCGCTCGATCACTGATCAATTCAGGCAAAGTGGCTGTACCGCCTTGTACCATCAAACTGTGATAAGTAAAAGGCGTCAGTGTGGTGGCACGAATACCTATCATTGTCATTGCTATTTACCTTTAAACCATTGATCAAAAAAGTCACCCACTTTGGCAGCCGCTTGTTGATAATCGGTTTCCATTTCTTGAGTTTCAAAGCGTTTGACCAATTTTTCTTGATAGTTGCGTACTTCTTCAAAATTCATTGAGACTTCATGCACTTGACTTAAGCGTTGATGCAAATGAGCACTTAATATTTCCACCTTTTTGAAAAGTGGCGCGTCATGTGCTTTATCTAACATTTGCACAATTAGATAGGGTGACGTTTCTGGTTGTTCAAAACGCCCCCCGTAAATGCCGGCAATATGCGTCCGAATGTTTGTGCCAATGACAGAGGTTTGCCCCCCATAGGTGCCAGCAACGCCAACACTGAGGAGTAAATGATCTAAGCCGATACGTGGCAATAAACAACCACGGGTTGAAAGTACTTGTACCAGCAATGTGCCAGGTTTGACGAAATGGCGATTAAACAGATTATCAGTGTTTTTCTTTGTTTCTGCATCAAATAAGGTGCCATCTTCCATCGCTCGATTATGGAAGCTTTTATCAACACATAAATGCTTTGGCAAAATACTCAAGGCATCAGAATAATTGACTGCCGCTTTGACAGGTAATACATTGTTACTCCAAACGGTAGAGTCTCCAAAAACGAAACTATTCAAATCAAACCCATCAGAGGGCTTCATTTTTGTTGTCAAAACGATTTTGTTTTGTGGCATTTTGCCACCTGCCTTAAATATTCGCAAAATTTGCAAACCACGCCCACGTTCAGGGTATTTAAATTTGTTAGGTACTGCACGTACGTAAGTATCGCTGTTGTCACCGATTGCAATATCGGTGATTTCTTCTTCTGAATTGCGAAAAACAACAGGGGCAATGACTTCCCGAACAAGTACCAAACTGACGCTGCCAAGGTTTTTTAGTCCTGGTTGGACATATTCCTTCTTTTCTCCTTGCGTTGTTGTGAGAAGTGCGTCAATATCGCCTAAAAATGGGTTGAAACGATCCATAATGTTATCCTTTGGCTAATTTAGCCTTTTTAAAGTGTTGAGCATAAGTTTGTAAAAACGCCATGCGGTAAATGCTGCCAAAAATTCGTAAAGTAGAATGACTGACCATTTTGCCTTTCATTGCTTTTAGCCAGACTTCATTCACAAACAATTCTGCGAATTTTAAACAGGCTTCAAATTGTTTTGCCTTGTAATCATATTTGGCTTTGTCTTTTAAGCCATTTTCTAATTCACCTGCCACGGCGTAAATCAGTGATTCAGGGGCATCTTGTGGCACTGGGGCATTGCGGGCTGCATTTACAGTGTCTAAACAAATGGTAAATACTTTCAGCTGTTCGCTGTTGGAAGCATCAGCGCCAGGATATTTTTGAATATCAGTGGCCGCTTTGCCGAGTTCAACAAAGGCTTTATCGGATATTGTCATATTCTCCTCACTATAGTTAAGGTATTCATCGCGTAAACGGATTTGAATTGATTTTTCCGCTTCTAAAACACACCATGTAAGACAAATCGCCCCAAAACGGGTGTTAGAAGAGGCATAACGATTTAAGACTTCATAGCCCAATTGGTTGTTTTCTAACAATGTTTCTGCCAATTCGATTTGTTCGAGTGCTTGTGGGATTTGTTCTAAACGTAACGCATTGCCGCCCAGCAATTTTTTCAATAAAGGTGGCATTGCGTCATAATAAAAAAATGCGCGTTGTGTTGTTGGAATGCCACGAAAAACATGAAATGGGCGCCCTGTACGACGCGCTGCTGTTAATAAGCGACGTAATTGTGTTACTTGATCTTTCGTTTTTTCTGAGAAATGCTCCAGTTTGGCTAAGCGTACTCGCCCTTGATAAATTTCTGGACCATATAAAACATCGCCTTTTTTGGCTTCTAAGCGAGTGAGATCAAATAAAGACTTCGCTGACATGTGTTGTTTTAAAATCAAGCCACCAAATAATCCCACCGTGGTTGGGGAATAAATCAATGTGGGCACTCCATCTTTATTCCCTCCTTGAATTTCATGGCGAATTTTGTGTTCTGCTAAAGAAACAGGGCTGACAACGGTGTGTGGTTTATCTGAAGTCAATAATTCAGGGCGATTGTCTCGCCCCGAAAAGGCGGAAATTTTGACGCCTAATAAGCCAGTTGCTTGATTAATGGGTTTGGTTAATGCGAGGGGTTCGTCAGTAAACAAACAACGTTCTAGGGCTTCTTCATCTTCAGCGACCACACGCTGGTTGTTTAATAATTGTCGAAAATAACGTTTGACTTGTTGCGCAACTTGATCACCGTCTCCTATTTCTAGGTGTGGTTGAAATTTTTCTAACCAATTTTCTAATAAACCTTCCTCCTCCCAAATCGCTTCCTTTA
>CAYFOB010000292.1:0-5775 GCA_964344525.1 uncultured Thiomargarita sp. | reverse complement strand
AGTCTTCTCTCATTTTTTTCCAAAACAGCCTCTAAAAGTAATCCTTGTAGTTATTGTCGGTAGAAAGCGGCGTAAATTACCTAATTTTCAACGTAGCCAACCCAACCAACACCAACACCACCGTAATAATCCAAAATCGCACAATCACGCGAGGTTCTGGCCAACCCTTGAGCTCAAAATGGTGATGTATCGGTGCCATGCGAAAAATTCGTCGTCCAGTCAATTTGTATGAGCCCACTTGTAAAATTACCGAAATCGTTTCCATCACAAAGACACCGCCCATAATCAATAAAACTAATTCTTGTCTGACAACCACCGCCACAATACCCAATGCGGCACCTAATGCCAACGAACCAACATCGCCCATAAAAACTTGCGCAGGGTAAGTGTTAAACCAGAGAAAACCAAGTCCAGAGCCAACTATTGCGCCACAAAATATAACCACTTCACCCACACCGGGAATATGTGGAATGGCTAAATAATTGGCAAAGTTGACATGTCCAGTGACATACGCAAAAATGCCCAAAGCCCCCCCGACTAACACAGTGGGCATGATGGCTAAACCATCCAAACCGTCGGTCAAATTAACTGCGTTACTTGTACCAACAACCACAAAGTAAGCCAATAGCATAAATAAAGGCGGCGATAAATCAATAATGATGTGCTTAAAAAATGGCACAATTAATTGTAGTTCAGCCGGAGATTGGTAAGTCAGTGCCAACGTCAGCGCAGCGCCAAAAGCAAACAGGGATTGCCAAAAATATTTCTGCATGGCAGACAATCCATCAGAATTGCGTAGCGAAACTTTGCGGTAATCATCAATCCACCCAATTGCGCCAAACAACAAAGTGACCACCAAAACAACCCACACAAATCGATTCGATAAGTCTGCCCATAGCAAAGTGCTTATCGCAATTGCGACTAAAATCAATGTGCCACCCATCGTGGGTGTGCCTGCTTTGCTAAAATGGGATTCTGGACCATCATCGCGCACGCTTTGCCCAATTTGATTTTGGCGCAAGCCACGAATCATCAAAGGTCCAACGATTAAGGAAACCAATAACGCGGTGACTGTCCCCAAGATGGCACGTAATGTAATATATTGAAAAACATTAAAGCCACTATAAAAATGGGTGAGATATTCACTGAGCCAAAAAAACATGTTATGCCTCCTCCCGTAGCGCATTAACCACTTTTTCCATTTGCATACCACGTGAACCTTTAATCAATAAAGTGGCACGGGTGGGCAATGAAGCTTGTAAAGAATGAATTAAATCATTATGATGCTCAAAATGTTGAGCGCCTTCGCCAAAACTTTCAACTGCATAACGGCTCATCTCACCGATTGCCCACAAACGTTCTACCCCTATTTCCCGCGCCTGCAGTCCCGCTTGCCGATGAAATTCCGCACTTTCGCTGCCGAGCTCTTTCATATCGCCAAGCGCAAGCCAATAGGGCGCTGTATTGTGGCTTAACACCGCCAGGGCAGCATTAAGTGAGGCGGGATTGGCATTATAAGTATCATCAATGAGGCTTAAACCTTGAATACCAATGCATCGTTGCAAGCGTCCCTTCACAGCTTGCATGTTTTGTAAACTCTCTTGTATGGCGTTGAGTGTGCACCCACAAGCCAATGCACAAGCGCTTGCCGCCAACGCATTCATGACATTGTGCCGTCCCGCTAATGGAAGGTGGATAGCAATCTCACCGCTTTTGGTTTGTAAAGTGAAATCGCTACTGTCGTGCCTTAATTGCATATTTGTTGCTGTGACATCGGCGTGGCTCTCCAAACCAAAAGTGCTAATTGTATGTGAACCTGCTAATTCACGCCAAAGATTGGCATAAGCATCATCACTATTAATAACAGCCACGCCACCGGCTTTTAAATTTGAAAAAATTTCACCTTTCGCAAGGGCAACACCTTTAACACTGCCAAAACCTTGAAGATGGGCAGGCGCACAGAGAGTAATAGTTGCACAAGTGGGCGGCGCAATGTGGGTTAAATAAGCAATTTCTTTGGCATGATTAGCGCCCATCTCAATGACAGCATAACGATGATTTGCCTGCAAATTAAAAAGCGTCAAAGGCACACCAATCTCATTATTAAAATTACCTTGGTTAGCTAATACCTCACCGCCCTCATGAGCCAAAATGGCGCGAACCATTTCTTTAGTGGTGGTTTTACCGTTGCTACCAGTAATGGCTACCAACGGCAAGTCAAAGCGTTGTAGCCAAAAATGGGCTAAGTCTCCCAAAGCTTTTCGCGTATCAACCACTTGCAAAGTGGGTAAATCACAAATCACCGGCTTTTCAACAATGGCAGCGATTGCACCTTGTTCTTGGGCTGTTGTTAGAAAATCATGCCCATCAAAATGCTCACCAGAAACAGCCACATAGATTGAGCCCTGTTTGAGTTTACGTGTATCATTGCTACAACCAGTGAATTTAACATCCTCTCCTGAGAGTACAGCCCCAAGTGCCGGTGCAACTTCACTTAAATAAAGTTCTATCATTTCAGTTATCAGTTATCAGTTATCAGAAAAGTTACCAACGCCCTTCCTTCTTTATATAAAAAAATAACTAAATTGTATATAATTTGTCAAACAATTTTGAACTGACGTTACGCACCCTCGCGCTGGCGCGTCGAAACACGGTTCCAACGCACTTTGCTAAGGGAACCAGAACTAGTACTTTGTCCAATTATGAAAAAAAAACACTTGATTTTTCTTATTGCAACAAGTTTTGCAAACAATCTTTACGCAATTGACGATTTGCGTTTTCTAGGATGTGACAAAACATGCTCATTTAAAGTCATCACAGGTGAAGATTACGGAGGACTAAATTGCAGATTAAATCCTTCTTTTCGTTCGCCTATAGTAAAAATCATTCCTAAAGGCAGTCAAGTCCTGTGGGAAAAGGAGGAAACAGACAAAAAAGGGCGACGATTTTTTTTAGTCAGGCACGCCTCTGAGACATGCTATTTGTATGTCACGCCAAATCGTCTTGCCCCTGTCGGCTCCCAAAATGCAATAAATCCAACAAAACAAGAAGATTTAACGTTCAAACGCGCTTGCGAAGCAGGTACTCACTATACCATTGCCACCGTAGGGGATATACTCTTGCATGGCGCTTTGCAAAGGCAAGCGGCAAGGTATAAGGACTTCAAAACGCTTTGGGAACCGTTTTTGTCCTACTTTCAAGAAGCAGATATGGCTTATGCCAATTTGGAAGGAACAACCGCGCAAGGTGTCAACAAATACGGTAGAAGTGTGAAAGATCCAGGACATAGGTTTGATCGTTATGTCTATTCTTCCTATCCACAATTCAACTATCACCCCAGCTTGATCAATGATTTAGTAGAAAGCGGTTTTGACGTGGTTTCCACCGCCAATAATCATTCCTTGGATCGCAGAACATTGGGTGTACATCGCACAATTGATGCACTTGACGAATACGGCTTACAATTTACGGGCACTCGTCAAAAGGATGAAAATCGTCCTTGGAGCACCACTGTAACGCGCAATGGACTCAGCCTCTCTTGGATTGCTTGCACTTACGGAACAAACGATATTCTTGATAAATACCACCAAGTGCTTCATTGCTTCAATTCGCAAGATAAGTCAACTATTTTAGAAGAAATCCACAAACAAAGTAATAACCCTGAAATTGATGCCGTTTTTGTGACACCACACTGGGGCTTTGAATATCATAATCTACCCAACACAGAACAAATTGCTTTAGCACAAGAATTTCTAGAAGCCGGTGCTTTAGCAGTGATTGGCAGTCACCCTCATGTCTTGCAACCCATGACAAATTATATAACCCAAGATGGGCGAGAAACCTTCATCATTTATTCGTTAGGTAACTTTGTTAGCCACCAGAAAAAAGTGCGCAGGCGAGCAACTGTTGTACTGTTTGTGGGATTAACGAAAAACGAAACGGGAACATTCATCAATGGGATCAAATTCATTCCAGCCATTATGAATAACAGAACCCATACCTTGAAATTGGCACCTAACAACCCCAAAAGTGCAACTCATCGGCGCAGCTATCGACATATTCTATCTATATTAAGTAAAAATCATATGGTAGAATATGGAGAAGTTGTTGTTACTAATAACCAGTGCAGGTTCGCTCTCTTGCATAAGGATTTTACCTACTAACATAACATGAAATTACGTTATTGCGTTTTTATCGCCTCTACGCTATGGAGTAATGCCAATGCTGGCAACTACACAAACGAAGACTTGCATTCTCTTGGATGCCTAAAAACTTGTTCATTTGAAGCCATTGCTATTGATTGGCTAGGGGGACTTTATTGTAGATCAATGCCATCACTGCAAGCGCGATTGGTAGAAACCATTATCAAAGGTGACAAAGTACTTTGGAAAAAGTTAGTGCAGGATGAAAAAGGAAATTCCTTTTTTTTGGTTGACTACCAAACAAAAGAGGGAACTATTACATGCTACATACGTGCCACATATCATCGTTTAGCGCCGGTGGATGGCCCACTTCCTGTGGACGATGATCAAGCCGATTTTAATATTTATCAACAATCCAAGGCTAATCTCACACTTCAACAAAGTTTTAGGTTCAAACGCGCTTGCGAAGCAGGGAAAACTTATACCATCGTCACTGTTGGAGATATACTCCTACATTCTGCTTTGCAAGAGCAAGCCGCTAAGCATCAGGACTTTAAACCGCTTTGGGGACCATTTTTGCCTTACTTTCAAAAAGCGGATATGGCTTATGCCAATTTGGAAGCGCCAACGGCTTATGGTGTCAACAAATACGGAGAAAAAGTGAATGATCCAGGGCATACCTTTGATGGTGTCGTTTATTCTTCTTATCCGCAGTTCAATTACCATGCCAGTTTAATTGGGGACTTATTGGAGAGTGGTTTTGATGTGGTTTCTACTGCCAATAACCATTCTTTGGATCGCAGAAGTTTAGGGCTGGAGCGCACCATTGATGCCTTAGAAAAAAACGGATTATCGTTTACAGGGACTCGTAAAAAGGGAGGGCACTCATGGAACACCATTGTGACGCGCAATGGACTGCGTATCTCTTGGATTGCTTGCACTTACGGAACCAATGGCATTCCTGATAAATACGCCCAAGTGCTTCATTGCTTTGATCCGCAAGATAAGTCAATTATTTTGGAAGAAATCAACAAACAAAGCCAGAATCCAAACATTGATGCCGTTTTTGTAACCCCTCACTGGGGTTCTGAATACAAAACACAACCCAATCTCAACCAAATTGCTTTGGGACAAGAATTTCTGGAAGCCGGCGCTTTAGCAGTGATTGGCAGCCACCCCCATGTGCCACAGCCTATGCAAAAATATACCACCAGCGATGGGCGAGAAACCTTTATTATTTATTCGCTAGGCAACTTTGTCAGTGATCAAAATGATTTCCGTAAGCGGGCGACTCCTGTTTTATTTGTGGGATTAACAAAAAATGAAAAAGGAGAAACATTCCTCAATGGCGTCAAGTTCATTTCGGCGATTATGAACAATTACAGCGGTGCAGATCATTATCAACTGGAACCCTCTAATCATGAAGATGCCATTAATCAAGAAAGCTACGAGCATATTTTATCGGTGTTAAGCAAAGCTCATCAAGTGGACTTTCGCGAGACTGTTGTTACCAATGATCATTGTAGGTGAAGACTATTGCCAGCTGTGGTTTATCCCTTTTTTAACTACAAGGATAAACCCTAGTGCAGGATGGCGGAAATTTCCAGGCCACCTACACTCGAAGCAGAGCTTC
>CAYFOB010000291.1:3405-5805 GCA_964344525.1 uncultured Thiomargarita sp. | reverse complement strand
AATATTAGAAACCTTATGTCACTTGGCTTCTACCGGTGACGAAGTGGATCGTTGTTACGCTTCCAGAGCTTTAGGCCTATTGGGGGATGCACAAGCAATACCCACCTTAGTTCAACGTTTGCGGGATGAGGATATAGATGTTTCAATAGATGCCGCTGATGCGTTGGGGCTCATTAAAAATCAGGCAGCTATTCCACCGCTATTAGAATTGCTGACAGATGAAACTGATCCTGAACTCAAAGCCGCCGTCGTTGAAGCATTGTGCGATATTGGGGGACAAGATATTATTGCGCCTTTGTTAGAGATTGCTAGTTCCAATGAAATGACTTGGGACTCTATTGACGATTGGGAGGAGATGCAACTCAAGGTTATAAAGACATTGGGGCAGATGCGTGTTGCTGAGGCAGTGCCTGTGTTGCTGAATATAGATGAGGAAAGTGAGGTATTAAAAGCGCTTGCCCTGATTGGTGGTGAAGGAGAAAGCGTGTTGATCAAGCGCTTAGAAAAAGGATCACCCAAGGAGCGTCGCCAAGCGGCAACTGCCTTGGGCTTCTCTGAGGGAGCATCAGCACGCAAAGCCCTCGCACGGGCTATGATGGATAAAGTCGTTGAGGTGCGCGTTGCAGCGCTTCGTGCTCTAGGAAAACAAGGGACATCACAATATTTACCTATTATGTTGCGCTTTATCAATGATCCTGAGGCTGAAATGCGATGCGCCGTTGTTGAAGTGACAGCAGATTTTGTAGGGGATGAGTTTAAAAAATTTTTCCCCTTGCTGACCGATTCGAGCCCAGCAGTACGAATATCCACACTAAATGCCCTGCGTAAGATGGCGCATATTCCCCAAGAAATGCTTGAGCAAATTCGCCAATGTTTGATTGATCCTGACAGTGCCGTAGTATCCGCAGCATGTACATTGCTCGCTCAATTGGGCGACCATGAGGTATTCGTGACGCTGCTACAAATGCTTTCTGATCAAAAACGCGATACCCAACTGCGTAGCCAAATTGCGACCGCATTGGGTCTTTTTGGAAATTTGGAGGCCATCAGTATTTTGACTTGGGCGTTGAAAGACAAAGCACAACCAGTTCGATTAGCGGCATTGAATGCTTTGGGACAAATCGCACATAGTTCGCCCGAAAAGTTGGCTGATGTTTTTGGTAATTTAATCACTCACCTGAAGGATGAAGATGCCAGTGTGCGCACACAAACGATCCAATCGTTAACGATGCTAATCCGAACAGAGGTCGCGCAACAGCTTGACAAAAAAATGGTAGATATTGTGATTGCCCAATTTGTGGCGCTATTACAAGATACTGATGTCAATGTCTGTAAAGCGGCGGCTTCAGCCTTGGCGGCATTACAACATAAAGATGCGTTAAACTTAATAATAGAGGCCGCTTTTGCAAATACAAGCGCCCTGGGACAAGCTTTACGTTTTTTGGATGTTGAACAAAGTGCGGTTAAGTTACTGGGAAAGTTAGAAAGTGTTTCTGATAGCAATCATCGACGTATTGTTATTGAAATGCTTGAAGAAATTTTTAGGCTGGAACAAGGCAATGAAATACCATAAAATTTGTGGCTGGGTACTTAGCGTTTCCCGATTGGGTTCCGTACCAAAGTGAAAAATCATCTTTGTGCAAACTTGTACGAAACGCAATCGGGAAACGCTATAAAAGGGCAATGCCATTAGGCCACTTTGTACTCCAAAAAACGTTAAGTACCTACCAAGACAAATCTTTGAACGTACAATCAGGCAAAGCCTCTTTTAATTTTTCTAATTCCACATAAGTAAAAATATCGTTGCCATAGCAAAATTCTTGCAACTGTGTTAACGAATACAATGGCTCTAAATCTTTGATTTTATTATTATAACAGTGTATAACTTCCAATTGTGTCATAAAGCGTAACGGTTCTAAATTGTTCAGTTGATTAGAACCACAATTCAAGAAACGCAATTGCTTTAAACCCTTTAAAGGTTCTAAATTATTGATTTTATTATTATAGCACTCCAAATCCCACAACTCTGTTAACATGGACAACGGTTCTAAATCTTGGATTTGATTTTTTCCGCAATATAACCTCTGTAACAAAGTCAAGGAACGCAGGGGGTTTAAATCACAGAGGTTATTTCCACTGCAATCCAAAGTTTCCAACCATGCTAATGGGTGCAACGGTTCTAATTCCTTGAGTTGGTTATCACAACAATACAATATTTGCAACTGTATCAAATCGCGTAACGGTTCTAAACTGGTGAGATTATTCCAACGGCAATCCAATTTCTGCAACTGTATCAAATCGCGCAACGGTTCTAAATCATTGAGATTATTCCAACTGCAATCCAGCTCTTGCAATTGTGTTAGCGCCCGCAAGGGTTCTAAATTCTGAATTTTAAGCCGA
>CAYFOB010000291.1:0-3395 GCA_964344525.1 uncultured Thiomargarita sp. | reverse complement strand
TTTAATTTTTGCAAAGAAAAAATTTTCTCCAAATCCTCATCATTCGCTTTAGCATGAGGTGCACCAATAGCCCACATAAAAAACGATTGCCAATTTTTATCCAATTGAGCCCACCATGCTTTCTGATCAAATGTTTTCATATACTGCCTAAGTGTTTAAGAAAAAATGAATTACACATCATTGTTCAACATCATTTTGACTATTACAAAAAATGTCGGTTTTGATACATTGACTCAATAACCAAACGCCAATCCCCGTCGTCTTGGATCATGAGCCCCATACAAACGATTTTGATCAATTAAAATACTGGCTGCAGCGCCCATTGGATTTTTGACAACGACTGAGTGTCCCATATCTGTCAATAATCTAATAGTATCAAAGCTTAATCCCTCTTCGATTCTAATTTCGTCAGGCAACCATTGATGGTGAATTCTAACAGCATTAACAGCTTCTTGAATATTCAGCTTGTGATCAATAACGTTCATAATAACTTGCAACGTTGTGGTAATAATTCTTGAGCCGCCTGGGCTGCCCGTGACAATAAAAGGTTTGCCCCTTTTAAGCACAATGGTTGGTGACATAGAACTCAACATCCGTTTATGAGGTTCAATGGCATTTGCTGTGCCACCAATTAAACCATAAGCATTAGGCACACCAGGCTTGGCGCTAAAATCATCCATTTCATTATTCAGCAAAAATCCAGCGCCTTTAACGACAATGCCTGAGCCAAAACTAAAATTGAGGGTGTAAGTATTGGAAACCGCATTACCCTCTTTGTCAACAACCGAATAATGTGTCGTTTCATGACTTTCGCAAGGCATGGGTTGCCCTGGTAAAATGTCTTGACTGAGACTGGCTTTTTGCCGATTGATTTGTTTGCTCAACCTCATTGCATAGGCTTTAGATGTTAAACCAGCCAGGGGGACTGTAACAAAATCAGTATCACCCAAATGTTTTGATCTATCAGCGTAAGCACGTTTCATCGCTTCAACCATCAAATGGATAGTTGCTGCAGTGTTATGTCCCAACAAGCCAATGTCATAATTTTCTAAGATATTGAGAATTTGAACAATATGAACGCCGCCAGAACTCGGTGGAGACATTGAATAAATTTGATGCCCCCGATAATTGCCATGTATTGCTTTTCTAAGCACAGGCTGATAATTGGCTAAATCCTCTTTGCTAATCAAACCGCCATGCGCTTTCATATCACTGACAATTAAATCTGCAATTTCTCCTTCATAAAAAGCCTTAATCCCTTTTTTGGCAATTGTTTTTAAGGTAATCGCCAAATCTTTTTGCACAAACAAATCACCGGCTTCATAAAAACCACCATCAGGTTTAAAAAATATTGCGGCAGTTGCTGGAGATTTTTTGAGATGTTTTGCTTTCTTTTTCAGAAAATTGCTAAATGCAGGCGTGATGACAAACCCTTTTTCAGCGAGCGCAATGGCAGGCGCTAAAGCCTCTGCTAAGGATAATGTACCGTATTTTTCTAAAGCCATAGCCATACCTGCGACAGTACCAGGTACACCCGCAGACAAATGACTAAATCGGCTTAATTTAGAATCAACATTTCCCGCCTTATCAAGGAACATCTCTCGTGTTGCTAAAGCGGGCGCTTTTTCGCGGTAATCAATCGCAATGACTTTTTCCGTTTTGGCAGAATAAATCAACATAAATCCACCGCCACCGAGATTACCCGCTCGTGGATAAGTCACCGCTTTGACAAATCCAACCGTCACAGCAGCATCAATGGCATTACCACCTTGTTGCAAGATTTCCACACCAACTTGTGCAGCAATTTCCTCACCCGCGACTACCATGCCATGTTTTGCTTGAACTGGCGTAAAAATATCTTGTTCAGTGATATTGGCAGATTGCGCCACTGGCGCAAATGCAATCAAAAATACTCTTAACAAATATTTCATTTTTAGATTTCCTTTAATGAGCAAAAAATAAATAACTGATGTTACGCAGCCTATTCTAAAACCCATGAATAACTACACGGATTACTTTTAAGAAGGGATAAGTCAAAAATCACTTCATTAATGGGGGGTTATCCTTTATTAACTGGTGTTACGCATCCTCGTTCACAAGTCGCTTCGCTATGCTTGGAACGAAAAAATACGATTGAATTTTTTTTCGTTCCAAGCATAGCGAAGCGACTATGGTTTGTGAACAAAAGTGCGTAACATCAGTTATTAAATCAGTTTAAAAATATCAACAAACAAAACACGTAAACAAAACAATAAAGCAATCGCGCCAAATAGCAAGTGCCCTATGTCATTATCGCCATCTTCGTTTCGGTGAGTCAGTCCGTGGTAGGCGATGCCCCCAGTTACAATTACAAAAATGTAGTCAAACATGGTTTTATTTTCTCACAAATAATCCCTTGATTTTTTATTATTATCGTTTTATAATAAATATCAAAAAATTGCTTTAGAAATTATGGATTTGGAGTCCAAGGTTTACTTGGACGAAGGAGGAGATATGTCAAATAAATCGGCGCAATTAACTATCAATTACCAAGGGCAAGATTTTTTGATTGGAATTGGTAACGAACAAATGCTTAATCTAAATCAGCTTTATGAGATTGCAGGGCAACCTGCCAATCAAACCCCTGAAGAATGGTTACAATTACCGACTACCCAACAATTTGTTAATTCTCTTGCTCAAAAGACGGGAAAATCCCGTGTTATAAAGCAAAACAAGGATACCATTGCTCATTACCAAATCGCAATGGCTTATGCTCAATATTTAAGCCCTGATTTTCATCAAGCGGTTAATGAGGTTTTTAAGGAACGTCTTGAAGAAACTGTCAACCCTGAGCTCGGTGTTAAACGTAGCCGTCAACGCGCCATAAACACTTGGGAACGTCATGGTAAAGATAAAAAATGGATTGAATCAAGGCTGGCTGGCATTGAAAAGCGCCATTTGTTCACAGAAACATTAAAACAACATGGCGTGAATGGAAGAGGATATGCCAATTGTACCAATGCCATTTATGAGCCACTGCTTGATGGAACTGCTACCGAAGTCAAAAAGCAACGCGGTTTACCAAGCAAAGCTAATTTGCGTGATAATTTAAGTTCTGTTGAAAATGCGGCTATTGGTTTAGCTGAAGCTTTAGCCGCTGAAAATATTGAGAATTACAGTTTATCTGGTAATCCTGAATGCATTAGGGCGGCCTCTATAACAGGAGAATCCATTAAATCAGCCATTGATAGAGCAAGAACTCGGGTAGCGTTAGCGTAACAAGCTTTACCAACCCGCATTTAAAACGCGAGTTGGTAAACCAAATCCTTGTCGTTAAAAACTATAGAATATTTTTCTCAGGTATATATACTCCAAACGTTCAAGTTTTCGGATTATTAAAATAACTGAAATTTTAG
>CAYFOB010000290.1:4340-5818 GCA_964344525.1 uncultured Thiomargarita sp. | reverse complement strand
CAAAACCTTATAAGATGCGCGGTTTATCCTATCGATAATATAATCCTTGTAGTTATTCATGGGTTTTAGAAAAGCTCAAGGTCTCACAAACAATCTAAACAACAACGGAATAATATAAAGAGTCAACACTGTCGAAAATCCCAAACCCCATACTATAGCTGTGGCGACTGGCCCCCAGATGAGGGATTCTCCAGCAAAACCTGTTGCTAAAGAGAGGAGGCTTGCCATGGTGGTTAGGGAGGTAATCAGTATCGGGATCACGCGGCGGCGAGCGGCATAGATTGTTGCATGGTTAATACTCATGCCCGCATTAAGGCGATCCCTGGCAGCCGCCATCAGGACGATGGCTGCATTGACAGCAATGCCTGTGAGTGCTACTACGCCGTAAAGGGTAAACAGGCTCAGTGGATTTTGGCTGACTATCAGTCCTATGATGACGCCCATAAATGCTAGGGGTACTACGGTTAGCAATATCATTAAAGGTTGAAAATAGCTGCGAAATTGAGCGCCAAGTATCATGTACATGATGCCAATTCCCATCAAAAATAAAAGGACCATGGCATCCAGGCTTTCTTGAATATCATCCAGTTCTCCAGAAAAGTCCAGATTGATATTTGGATATTTCGCTTGGAGTTTTTCTTGCCATTGTTGCTGGATCATTTGATTGGCATCTACTGTATTCATTTTTGTTTTATCCAAGTCTGCTTCTACCTGGATAGTACGGCGCAAGTTGTAGTGGCGGATTTCTGAGCGGGCGCGGTTGATTTTGCTATGGAAAAGTTCTCGCAATGGTATCGCTTGACCATTTGGCAAGTAATAAAGATTATCCAGAAATTCATCTATTTGTTGATATTGGCGTTTAGCAACTCTCACTCTCACTTCAACTTTTTCTCCTTTGTCTCTGATTTCGGCGACGATTTCACCATCGCCAAGAATGGAGAGGGTGCGTAAGACTTCTTGGGGGGAAAGTTTCAGTTCTTGGAGACGTTGATGATTAAGGCGCAGATTGAGCTGCATACGTCCTTGAGTATCCGTATCATTGATATCACTAACGCCTGGCATCGTTGCCAGCAGGGCTTCTAAATCGTCAGTCGCAGCCCGTAGGGTTGAAAAATCATCGCCGCGTACTTTAAGACTTATGGGTCGACCTGTTGGTGGACCATCTTTAAGAAGCAGGAAGCTGATATTCACCGCGCCAGGTACAGCTTCAACATCAGAGCGCATGGCTGCAATAATGTCTTCAGCACGCCGACGTTGGCTGCGATCTGGATTGAGGCTGACAACTACTTGCCCCCAGTGTTCGCCAAACAAAATTTCAGTTTCTGTAAAAGCTTGTCCTGCATAACTGGCCAGATTACGCATTTCACCGGTTTTTATATGGGGCAAAATGCTTTGTTCTACCAGCGTCGTCACTTGTAACGTTTCTTCCATGCGGGCATCAGGAGACATTTCTACAGTGACATAAAAAATTGGAAAGC
>CAYFOB010000290.1:0-4330 GCA_964344525.1 uncultured Thiomargarita sp. | reverse complement strand
TGATTTTTTAATGAAGTGTTTTCAGTTTCCAAAGATAAAATTCTGGATTCATCAAATTTTATTTTTTCTATTTCTTCTATCTGCATTTTTATTTTCTCTATAAGTTTTTCATTTTCTGAAAAAGAATCTTTTTTGTGCAAAGAAGTTAATTTTGACCCATTTTGCTTGGAAAGCGTAACCAACACCTGATACTAGAATAATAATTAATATAAGCCCCAGGTAGGGATGGCGTAGCATTTTTAACAGAGATTTGCTGTAAATATGCTGTAATTTGTTGGTGAAAGCAATACGCAATTTTTGCGTTTTAGAGCTGCTGGTAAATTTGATATTGGCAGCAATCACATGAGTAGGCAGCATCCAGTAGGCTTCAATCAAGCTAATAGCCAGGGCAGTAACCACAACCACCGGTACAACCAGCATGAATTTACCGACAATGCCTGGCATTAGCATCAAGGGTAGAAAGGAAGCCATCGTGGTTAAGACGGCTGTGGTTACTGGCCAAAAGACTTCTCTGAGTGAACCCAGCGCGGCATTTAGCGCATCCATACCCCGCACAATTCGGTAGTACATGGATTCTACAACGACGACAGCATCATCAACCAGCATTCCTAAGCTTATAACTATACCTAAAAGTACACTGTTATTCAGGGTAAAGCCTAAATTTTGAATAAACCAGAAAGTGCCTGTG
This sequence comes from uncultured Thiomargarita sp., assembly GCA_964344525.1. GTDB lineage: Bacteria > Pseudomonadota > Gammaproteobacteria > Beggiatoales > Beggiatoaceae > CAYFOB01. The sequence continues at coordinate 3,642 of CAYFOB010000290.1, read as the reverse complement.
AGAATAAAGGGAATACCTATACAAGTCAGCATAGCCAGACGCCAGCCCAGAAATAGCCAGGTGACGAATAAAACCATAACCAGACCAATCAGCGCGTTAGTTTGCATGATATCAATGGCTTGGCGAGTAGAACCTGTTTGGTCATCTAGTAGATCAAGTTGTAGTCCCATTGTTTGTAATAATGCATTACGTTCTTTGATGAATTGGTTAAGTTTTTCTACTAAAGCAATTGTATTGGCAGAGGTTTTCTTGGCGACTGAAAAAATCACGCCAGGTTTTTGTTTAAATTTAACCAGCGTTTCCGGCTTTTCCCAGCTGCGCTGTACTTTGGCAACCTGATCCAATTGTAGCTGAGCAGAAGGCGTCAGTACAATAAATTGCCCCAGTTTATCGGCTTGGGTTTCAGAACCAACCAAACGTAGTAGCCATTGTTGTTTGCCTATATCAAGACTGCCTGCGGCTATATCATTAAATAAAACCCTGACACTATCAGCGATTTGGGTTGGATTTAAGCCATAGTTTTGTAAGGATTCCAAAAATAATTCAACCTGCAATTGGGGTTGATGCAATCCAATAGTATCAACCTCATGCACGCCTTTAATCTGCTCTAAATCCTTTTCGATAAGATAAGCTTGGCGGCGTAAAATTTCATCTTCACCAGGGCCATTCAGAACCAGCATGGCTGTTGGAAAAGCATTTGCTGTGGTGATTTCCAGTATTAATGGATTGTCAACTTCGCTTGGTAATTCCTGCTCTGCTTTATTTTGTATTTCACGGCGCAAGTCGTTTAGGCGTTTATCATATTGGCGTTCTGGAATGTCTTCAAAACGCACTAATAGGGTAGAAACACTTTCTCGGCTGGAACTGGAAATAAATCGAATATCTTCAACCCTATCTACCGCTTCTTCAAGAAGATTAGTAACTTTGTCCTCGACATCTTCAGCACTGGCACCAGGCAGTACGGTAATTATTTGTATCCAGTTAAAATTAATTTCTGGATCTTTTTCTCTGGGCAAATTCAGATAGGCGGATATGCCCATGACGAATACCAGTACAAAAGCCAGATTGGCAAGCACATGGTTAGATAGTAACGTTGTTAGTATTTTGTTCATTATTTCTCTAAACAGCCTTTGTTTTTAACAAAATTTCCAGGCTGGAGTGCTCTGAAACCTGTGGTAATGATCAAGGTATCCATAGGCAATGCAATTGTTGCAGAACGCCCTGGCAAAGCTTCAGGTAATTTATGAAATTGGGCTTTTTTGTCTACCAGCAGCATCAGACCATAATGATCACCAAGTTTTCGCAAATAGCGAAAAGGTATTTTTTGAGTCGCTGATTGCCAACGTAGTTGCCCCAGGCTGCCTGGTAAAGGAATTTTAGCTGTTGGTTTGAGTATTAGAGGACGCAAATTTTTGTAAGGATCCAGCATAGGCAACAGGCTTTGTCGCTTGACGGGAAAATTTTCTTGATTAATTTGGAGTTTAAGTTCAGTGGCTTGCTCTAAGCTGGCAAGTTGTTGGGCATCAAGAAAGGCTTGAATTTCGACCTTTTTGGGGTTTAACAAACTGGCAACAGGTTGACCAGGATTCACCCAATCTCCCAGGCTGACATGCCTTTGTACAATCACTCCGTAAAATGGTGCGGTAATTTTGGTTTTGCTGAGAGTGAGCAGTATTTGTTGCTTTTGAAAATTCCGGGATTTTAGCTCTGCAGTCAAGGTAGCCACTTCGGTTTTATACTGGCGCAATGATTCTTCAGATATGTTGGCGCTTTGATATAATTTTTGTCTCCGTTGTAGTTGATAAACAGCCAGTTTATGACGCGCTTTGATGCCTTGAATATTGGCCTCCAGTTGTTTCAGTTGCAACCGCCATTCCCTGTCATCCAATCTAAACAATAGGGCTCCTTTAGCCACTTGATCACCAACCTGAACCGCAACTTTAACGATTTTAGCTGAGATTTCAGCTGCAAGGTTAGCTTGTTGCAAAGGCTTTACTTCAGCCTGCGCTTGTGAGTTTTCCACCGTGACTAGCGTATCCAAACTGCATGCTTGGATTAAATGGGGGGATATAGCATAACTGAACTTTGGAATGAGTGAAATAATGAGTGTTAAATACTTTGTCAGTTTCATAATAGTAAGTACTGAACCATGAATTTTTATGTATTTTGGAGTCCAAAGCTTAGCGAAGGAAACCCATGCCCAAAGCGCTGCTTTGGACTCCAAAATGTGTGAAAACTTGTGAACGGGTACTTAATTTGGCAGACAATGTTTGCTGTTGTTTCATAAGTTTTCAGGTGTGTACGGAGTCCAAAGCAAAAACCACCCGCAACCCCGGTGCATTATCTTCCAAACGAAGCTGTGCATGATGCTGCATGGCAACCGCTGCAACTAGGCTTAATCCCAATCCATTACCAGGCGCATTGCGGCTGGCTTCTAATCGGTAAAATCGTTGCAAAACTTTTTCTCGTGCATCAAAGGGAATGCCTTGTCCTGTATCTGCGACGATGATTTCTATCACACCGTGGTTTTGCTGCAAAATGAGATTGATTTTGCCACCTGGCGGGGTATATTTTACAGCATTATCCAGCAAATTAGCCAACGCTTGAAATAGAAGATCACGATCACCAGGCGCTTGTAAGCTTGTTTCTAGTTGAATCGTCAAGGTTTGATTTTTTTCTTCAGCCAAGGCTTCATATAATTCTGAGGCATCTCGCACTAAAGTTTCTAAATCCACCATTTTTTTGGGCTGCTGATGGCTACCTGATTCAATTCTGGCAATTCGCAGCAGCGCGTTGAATGTTGATAGCAGTTGATCCGCCTCTGCAATGCTTTGTTCTAATGATCTATTGTCTGGTTTTTGCCAGCGCATTTGTTCAAGTCGATTTCGTAGCCGGGTGAGCGGTGTCCTTAAATCATGTGCAATATTATCAGAAACTTGCCGCACCCCAGTCATAAGCTTTTCAATTTGATCGAGCATGGCATTGAGATTGTCAGCCAGTTGATCAAAATCATCACCGGTGCCTTTTGTGGGAATGCGGCGAGACAGATCGCCAGTCATAATTTGGCGACTGGTTTGGTTTATCGCATCAATGCGGCGCACCATGCTCCTGCTCATCATTAAGCCACCAATCAGGGCGAGCGCGAAGGTGTACGCTAATCCCCAAGCGAAGGCACTTAAGATAAGTGCTTGCATTTCTTTAAGTTCACGAATATCGCGCCCTACCAATAAGTGTAATCCACCCCGCAAGACAAAGGGTCTGGCACGGGCGGGATGTGGTTTGCCATTAGAGCGCTTGTCAGTCAGCTGAAAATTGAGCCAACCGTCCGCGCTTTGTGTAACTTGGGGCCAATGGCTTAAGTTCCCTGCTAAGGGTGTGTAGTCTGAAGCCGCGAATAGATAGATAGATGAGCCATTAGGATCTCGTGCAATACGTTCTTTGATGACAATCACGAGCCCAGCCAATCCTCGCCGTCGATATTGTTCGGATAAGCCTGTGATTTCTGCTTCAATAGTGGCATCTGTTTGTCGGGCCATGTAGCCTGCGGTTGCCCAATAAATAAAGCTTAGTAGGATTAATACGGAGGTGGCAAATAGCGCCATGTAAATGAGGGCTAGATGGAAGGTGGATGTGTGTAGTAAT
>CAYFOB010000289.1:0-5822 GCA_964344525.1 uncultured Thiomargarita sp. | reverse complement strand
GGAATGGTAATCATTGTTTCATCTTTTTTGTTAGTGCAAAAAAAATTCAGTGACCATTATTATACAATGTGGGGGATGAGTATAACGGATTATACCAAAAAATTGTTAATTATTATCTGATGTTACGCACTTAATTTCCAAACATTCAGTCAAATAAATAAAACCTTAATAACGGAAAGCGATTACTTTTAAAAAAGGATAAGTCAAAACCTAAAATCTAGTGCCGGAGGGCGGAAATTTCCAGGCCACTCGAAGCGGAGCTTCGGGGCATGCATTCCCAAGCGGGAGCTTGGGAACGAGAAAACCTATTTATTCTCGTTCCCAAGCTCCTGCTTGGGAATGCATTCATCGAAGCTCTGCTTCGAGTGTAGGTGGCCTGGAAATTTCCGCCATCCTGCACTAGTGGTTTATCCTTTTTTAAAAGTAATCGCTTTCCGTTATTCACGGGGTTGAGAAGGATAAAGGATAGGAGTGTGGTATTTCTTGGTTTTTTATCCGTGTAGTTATAGACTTAAAAAAAAAAATTAAGATTCAAACAATCAAGTTGCACCTTGTGTATATTACATCTATAATTTTATTAATGTGGTTAATAAATTCCATTATAAATATCAAGGAATTGCCACATTGACAAATTAATTTGTTATCAAACTTTTAGCAACCTTATTTAAGGTTGAATCCTAAATCTTAGGAGACAAAAAATGATGAAATCTAATCCTTCATGTTGGGTACTCAGGGGTGCAAGTGCAGCATTGCTCATGAGTGCATGTACACAATTACATGCCACTGCCTATTCCATCAGTGAATACATTGGCAGCTCTTCTTTGGGGCGTAGTAAAGCGGGGGGCGCTGCTATTGCTGAGGATGCTAGCACTGTTTTCACCAACCCCGCTGGCTTAACGCGCTTGTCTGATAGTGACTGGCTGGTGGCGACACAAATTTTTGCGCCAACTGTTAATTTTCACAATAAGGAGGGCACCCACGATCCTGCAAAGCAATCCATAAAAGGGGATGACGGTGGTAATGCCGCCGTTTTGGCAATAGTTCCCAGCTTCTATTATGCCAAATCTTTGTCAGAACAATGGTCTTTCGGCTTTGGCATGAACAGTCCATTTGGTCTCGCAGTGGATTATGGTCGCAATTGGGTTGGGCGTTATCAAGTCGTTGAAGCCAAGATACAGAGTATTAATCTTAATCCCAGTGTAGGATTTAAAGTCAATGATGCACTCTCTATTGGAGGGGGTATTAATTTGCAATATGCCCAACTTGTACTTAGTCAGGCCGTTTATTTACCAGGAGGAGAGGATGGTTTTCTCGAATTAGACGGTGACGATTGGGGGTGGGGATTTAATTTTGGTGTGTTGTGGAGTTTGAATGCAAATACTCGCGTGGGTATGGCTTATCGTTCTAAAATTAAATACACTTTTAAAGGCGATGCAGATTATCAGGTCCCCAGCCAATTTCAAGCGGTACCCGCCTTAGCAGATACTGAGTTTCATGCGCCATTGTATTTTCCTGACCATTTATCGCTCAGTCTCTATCATCAATTAACCTCTAGCTTAGCTGTTATGACCGATTTCACTTATACTCATTGGAGTCGCTACAAAAAGTTGGAACTGACTATCGGTGACCAATACAACGAAGTGCCTAAAAACTGGCATAATACCTGGCGTGTTGCGGTGGGACTTGATTACACCTATAGCAAGCCCTGGAGTTTTCAAGCGGGTTTAGCATTTGATGATAGCCCCATTCCTGATGAGACATTTGATCCAAGTGTGCCTTCCAGTGATCAAGCATGGCTCAGTTTGGGAGCACAATATCAGTATTCTGATACTCTGTCTATTGGGTTTGCATATCTCCATGTTTTTATCGTAGATAAACGTGATACAAATATCGAAAGTCAAGTAGCAGGCCGACTACATGGACAGATTGAAGGAAGTATAGATGTTATTGGAGCCGAATTGAATTGGCGTTTTTGAGGTAATTTGAACTGTGATTGATTTGATTATTATGAGGGAATCACAGTTCAAAATTATTTAGGGACAAGTCTTCAACGTTTCAAGGCCTGAACACCCTTTTTTTCATACTTTTGATAAAGACGTAAGGCCTTGAAAACACTCATCTGTGTGTCAGGCTCAAGCCCTTGAGCCAAATATTGGAGCTGCAAGAAAAACCATCCAAAGACTCCCCAGTTATTTATACTTTTGATCAAGGTAATTGGTGAATTCGGCCCCAAAATGCCGGGACCAAGGCGCAACTTTTTTTCCCATTCTGTTGCGGCATCAATTTTTTCTTCGAGGAGTTCCTGTGGTAAATGCGTCTCAACACACAAGGGACGTGCTAGCCCGATGGCTGCAATGCCATCTTCATCAATGGCGGCATTCATGGCGCTGCGTGTACGGAAACCGCCTGTTACCATCAGTGGCATTTTAGCATGTTGCCGAATGCGTGCAGCGTAGCTCATGAAATAGGCTTCCCGAGCACCTGTGCTCGGTAGCTCTTTCTCATCAAAAATAGGTTCAGATCCTTTAACTCCTATCATTTTAGGTTGCTCATAGTTGCCACCAGATATTTCCAAAAGATCAATACCCACCTCACCCAACCATTTGACGACTTGTATACATTCGTCATTGGTAAAACCGCCCTTTTGGAAATCTGTGGAATTGAGCTTGACCGAAATCGGAAAATCACGCCCAACTTTTTCTCGTGTTCGTTTAACGATTTCAAGCAGGGCGCGCGCCCTATTTTCTATTGATCCTCCCCATTCATCTGTCGTTGATTAAAGCGTGGTGATAGAAATTCTGAAAGAAGATAACCATGTGCAGAATGGATTTGGACTCCAGTAAAACCCACTTCCTGGGCGATTGTGGCAACATTGACAAAACGATTGATAATTTCTTCGATTTCTTCGATTTTTAGGGGACGAGGTTTGCTGAACTGAGCGCCAGGCATTTTGAGTTGAATCGCCGAAGGAGCAACGGGTTCCTGCGCCAGCGCAGCTGGTGTTTGACGCCCTGCATGGTTTATCTGCATCCACAAATGATTGCCGTTGCTGGTCCCTGCTTTTGCCCATTCTTCAAGCATTTTTTTATGCGCTTTTGAAAGTGTTTTCTCAATTACCACATTACCCGCACGTTCAAGACAATGCCGATTGATTAAGACATTACCCGTGATGAGCACGCCAGCCCCACCTTCTGCCCAACGCCGGTAAAGAGTGACCAACAAATCTGTTGCTTGGTTAAGTGGATCAGCTAAACCTTCTGTCATGGCTGCTTTAACCAGCCGATTAGGAATCGTGGCACCACAAGGTAAAGTTAACGGTTGAGCGATAGCTTGCATATTTTTTCCTTTCTCTCTGAATTTACAAATTACTGAGAATCATCGTATGATGTGTATTCCAAATTACCAAAGGTCAAAAAAATCATGATTGAACGCTATGGTTACTGGATTATTCGGTGGCGTTATCTCATTATTCTTGCCACGCTAGTATTGGTTGCATTAAGCACCCTGGGCTTTCCACTCAAATTTGACACAGACTATCGGGTGTTTTTTAGTGAGGATAACCCTCAACTGCTTGCCTTTGATGAATTAGAAAATACCTATACAAAAAATGATAGTGTGATATTGGTTTTAGCGCCTAAAAATGGACAGGTGTTTACTAATGAAACATTAGAAGCTGTGGAGTGGTTAACTCGCGCAACGTGGCAAATTCCTTACTCGATTCGCGTGGATTCTATTACGAATTTTCAATATAGCTACGCAGAAGAAGACGATATTATTGTTGAAGACTTAATCAGTGATGCAAAAAACCTTTCTATTGATGAAATAGCGCGAGTCAAAGAAATCGCCCTTCAAGAGTCGCAGTTGATTAATAGGTTGATTTCAACGCAGGCGCATGTGACCGGGATTAATGTGACTCTCCAGCTGCCTGGCAAACAGGCTGAGAAAGAAATGCCTGAAGTCGTTACTTATGTTCGTGATCTTGCCGATAAAGTTCGTCGTCGTTATCCTCATCTTGACGTTTACATCACGGGTATTGTGGTGATGAATAACACTATGCTGGAAGTTGCTCAACAAGAGACGAAAACCTTGCTTCCTGTTATGTATCTAGTGATCCTCATTATGCTGTGGTTATTGTTGAGGACTTTTTCTGGGATGTTTGTGACGCTCCTCATCATTTCATTTTCTACCGTTTCGGCTATGGGATTAACAGGATTATTGGGTATTACGTTGAGCAGTGGAACCTCTTTTGCGCCTGTGATTATTCTCACTTTGGCTGTGGCTGATTGCGTACATCTGCTAGTGACACTTCGAGATGAAATGCGAACACAAAGGCGGATAAAACATGATGCGATTGTAGAAAGTCTTCGTGTCAATTTTCAGCCAATTTTTTTAACCAGTTTAACGACTGTTATTGGCTTTTTAAGCCTCAATTTTGGCGAAGTGCCTCCTTACCGTGACTTAGGTAATATTGTTGCCATGGGAGTCACAATTGCATTTTTCCTGTCGATTACCTTATTACCAGCACTGATGGCTATATTACCACTACGTACTCAGGTACAAAGCACCGTTCATAGCATGGATCGTTTGGGTGACTTTGTGGTTGCAAGGCAACGAACATTGATGTGGGGTATGGCGAGTCTTATTGTGCTACTTGTGTGTTTTTTGCCACGTAACGAGTTAAATGATGATATTGTGAAAGATCTTGATGAAAGTCTTGAATTTCGCCGTGCAACAGATTTTGTCGCACAAAATTTAACGGGCTTATATGATATACATTATTCACTCAGTGCGGGGCAACCAGGCGGTGTCAGTGATCCTCTGTTTCTACACAAAGTTGATGAATTTGCTGAATGGTTAGGCAAACAACCTGAAGTCAAACATGTTAATAGCATTACTGATATTTTTAAGCGTCTTAACAAAAATATGCATGGGGATGATCCCAATTATTATCATTTGCCAGAACAACAGGATTTAGCCGCACAATATTTATTGTTTTTTGAAATGTCCTTACCTTATGGTTTGGATGTGAACAACCAAATCAATGTAGACAAATCTGCTACTCGGGTCACGATCACCACCAAAGTTTTGTCTGCCAACGAAATACTCGCATTGGAAAAACGTATCCAAGAATGGCTCAAAGAAAATGCTTTACCCTCTGTGGCAGGAACAAGTACTACGATCATGTTTGCTAACATTAGCTATCGAAATATTCGAAGTTTGTTGTTTGGTGCAACACTTGCGCTAGTGTTGATTTCTTTGATTCTTATTGTTGCATTGCGCTCTATCAAATTTGGGCTAATCAGTCTGATTCCTAATCTTGTACCTGCCGCAATGGCTTTTGGCTTATGGGGTATGACGGTGGGTGAAATCGGTTTAGGGCTATCAGTCGTTACCGGACTCACTTTAGGGCTGGTGGTTGATGATACTATTTACTTTTTAAGTAATTACCTACGTGCTCGTCGTGAAAAAGGACTGACCCCACCAGAAGCCGTGCGCTACACTTTTCGTAGTGTGGGGTTGGCGTTATGGTTTACTTCAGTTATTTTGATTGCTGGCTTTTTACTGATGTTATTGTCCCTTTACAATGAAACTTCTAACCTTGGTATAATGGTTACCATCATTATTATTTTTGCTTTGATAGCGGATTTTTTCTTTTTACCTCCTTTATTGATGAAAGTGGATAAATAATTGAGGTTGCTGCTTGAAAAATCCGATTTTTTTAGATTGCGTACATCAGTTAATAACGGAAAGCGATTACTTTTATGATTTGATGTTACGCACTCTCCTTCCGCCCCCTCGTTCCCAAGCTCCTGCTTGGGAAT
>CAYFOB010000288.1:4361-5842 GCA_964344525.1 uncultured Thiomargarita sp. | reverse complement strand
CCTCGCCGTTTTGGAAAATCTTTGCTAGTTTCTACCTTATCTGAAATATTTTCTGGCAATCAAACCCTTTTTCAGGGATTATATATTTATGACAAGATTAAATGGCAATCACATCCTATCATTCACATCGATTTTTCTGCCATAGATTTTTCCACTGGAACGGAACTACGGGAAGGGCTCATCGATTTATTGGATGAAATTAATGCCGATTATCAACTAGGTGTAAACAAACGTGGTTTTAAAGCCTATTTTAAAAAAATCATCCAGGCATTATCAGCCAAAAAAGGCAAAGTGGTTGTATTGATTGATGAATATGATAAACCTATTGTTGATCATATTGAGAATATTGAAAAAGCGACAACAAATCGTAAAATTCTTCGAGATTTTTTCGGAGTCTTAAAATATTCAGACGCTTTTTTGCGCTTTGTCTTCTTAACCGGCGTGTCCAAATTTTCTCGTGTTTCGATTTTTTCTGACTTGAACAATTTACGAGATATCACATTTTCCAAACAATTTGCCACTCTGCTGGGATATACTCAGGAAGAATTGGAAAAATATTTTGATAAGTATATTTCAACGCTGAGTTGCGAATTGGGGATGAAAAAGGCTGATTTACTGGCTAAAATCAAAACTTGGTATGATGGTTATTCATGGAATGCCAAAGACGATTTGTATAATCCGTTTTCAATTCTCAACTTGTTTGCAGAGCAACGTTTCAGTAATTATTGGTTTGCCAGTGGTACGCCAACCTTTTTGATGAAATTAATCAAAAAGATGGCACTTGATGTCACAGTATTTGAAAACAAAAAAGTACCAGAAATTATTTTTGACAGTTATGAGATTGAAAACATGAATGTTTACGCGCTGTTATTCCAAACGGGTTATTTAACTGTAACAGCAATTGATAAAAAAGCGAGAACGCCTCAATATATTTTGAACTACCCGAATTTTGAGGTGAAAGAAGCCTTTACCACTTTTCTGTTTGAAAGTTTCACTGACAATGGATTGGAAGAAATCCAACCAGCGGCAGAAAATTTACGTGATTATTTGCAAACGGAAAATATCGAAGGTTTTATAAACATCATTCGCGCCTTGTTTGCTAAAATTCCATATCCGTTGCACATTGAACAAGAAGCCTATTATCATTCTCTTTTTTATATGATATTAGTGTTGATGGGGGGTGAAATTGATTTGGAGGTGTTAACGGATAAGGGACGCATTGATGGTGTGTTGGCTTTGGAAGAAAAAATTTATTTGATTGAGTTTAAATATGGCAAAGCAGGCACTAAAATGAATAGCTTGACTAATAAAGCAATCAAGCAAATCAAGGATAACAATTATGGAGAACGCTTTTTGACAGATTCGCGCCCGTTGGTGTATCTAGGAGTGGGCTTTGTGGGTAAAGAGATTGGGTATAAAATAGAGTTGTCCGAAAATAAAAAATAAAAACCAGACCTGGCAGGTTAAACCCAAACCTGAAA
>CAYFOB010000288.1:0-4351 GCA_964344525.1 uncultured Thiomargarita sp. | reverse complement strand
TTTGTTTTCAACCTGCCAGGTCTGGTTTTTATAGGAGAAAACAATTGAAAATAAAAATAGCGTTATTTTTGAGCCTATTAGTAGCATTATTGTTTATTTTTTTGTCAGAAAAAGTGTCTTTTTTTGATGAGAAAAAAGCTGTGTATATTGCCGTCGCCGGGCCTATGAGTGGGGAAAATAAGCCTAAAGGGCAAGCGATGATCAATAGTCTCCAGCTTTATATTGATCAGCAAAATGCACGGGGTGGGGTACAGGGGAGAACCCTGAAATTATTGACATTTGATGATCAGAATCAAGCGCCTCTGGCTAAAGAAAAAGCCTTGGATGTTGTGCAAAGTCAAGCAATGATTGTGTTAGGGCATCGTTCTAGTGCCGCTTCGATTGCAGCTGGTGGTGTTTACAAGGCACATGCTATGCCTGCTATAACAGGAACTGCGACTGCACCTGAGGTGACTCAAGATAATGATTATTTTTTTCGGGTGGTGTTTGATAATGATTTACAAGGCAAATTTATTGCCAATTATGTCAACAAAATTTTAAAGCATCAAACAGCAAGTCTTGTTTATGATACTGATGCCTATGGTATAACTTTAGGGCGTGCCTTTGAGCAACATGCCAACGCCTTAGGCATGAAGGTGGTACATAGCTTGGGATATAATGCCCCCTCACAAACTGTGGCAACGATTGTTGAAACGCTGAAGACAGGTGATGATCCTGGTATTATCTTTTTGGCTTTAGATGATACTGCCGCGGCTAAATTGCTGCAACAGTTGCGTGATCAAGGTTTATCCTATCCTGTTATTGGCGGTGAAGCCCTTGGTAAAAAATCTTTTACTGATTATTTTGAGAAAATAGACTCACCCAAAGAATATACAGATGGGGTTTATACCACTTCATCCTTGATTTTTGATGTGGCTGGAGAAAAAGCGCAAAAATTTCGCAGCGAATTTCAAAAACGTTATGGGTTTGATCCTGATGCAGCTAATGCCGCTTATTATGATGCGATTGCGATTGCAGTAGAAGCGATTAAAAATGTGGAGAATTTATCCTTGGCAAGAACGCAAATTAGAAACTATTTAGCAGGCAAAAACATCGTACAAAAAGCGTTTAGCGGTGTAACAGGTACCATTTATTTTGATAACCAAGGCAATGCGGTTAAATCTGTACCAATTGGAGTTTATAAACAACAAAAATTGATTTCTGCGCCCTTTCAATTGAGTTTTGTTTCTCAATTACCCATCAATTTTGCGGAAGCGTTGGAGGCTGGACGATTGATTCGCTTAGGCGAGCAATATATGTATAAAACCAGCGTGGTGTACACTGGTGTGGATATCCAGGAAATCAGCAACATAGATGTGGATAATCAAACTTACACCCTAGCAATGTTATTGTGGTTTCGTCACCAGGGAGAAATTGATAGCCAGGACATTATTTTTCTTAATGCAATAAATCCTGTGATTCATAAATCGCTGGTGGTAGAAAAAAGTCACTCAGATGGTGTGATTTATCGTGCCTATCAGGTAAAAGGGCAGTTTAAAATGAATTTTTTATCTAAACGGAATACCATTGATCAATATGTTTTGGGGATCAGTTTTCGGCACAATGATAAAAAGCGTGATCATTTGATTTATGTGACTGATACAATCGGAATGTCCTTACAAGCGAATCACTCATTTAAAGAATTGCTCAAGCAAAAACAAATTATCAGTCCGGCTTATAACTGGGGCATTGATCAAGCCTGGTTATTTCAAAATAGTGTTAAAAAATCCAATTTTGGAGATCCAGATTATTTGGGGGAGGAGGGTTTAACATTTTCACGTTTTAATGTTGGCATACGCTTTAAGGAAAATACTTTCACCATTCGGGGCATTATTCCCACCTATCTGCAATTCGTACTCCTTGTGCTCAGCGCATTGATGACTTTTTTATTAGCAATACTTCTTACCAAGATTTCTCACCACCTAAAAATTTTCTGGTTTTTTCAAGTGCTTTTCGCCTTTCTTTTATTGCTATCTGCTGAAGGCTTGTTAATCAATCAGCTAACTGATCAGGTGGATGATCATTATATTGTATTGATTGTGACTGGGTTTGATGTTTTATGGTGGTTGGTGCCAGCAATTTTATTAAATATTGCCATTGAGCGGTTTATTTGGGTTCCTTTAGAAATTCGTACTAATCGTGTGATTCCCACACTTATTCGGCGATTATCAATATATCTGGTGTACACCTTGGCTATTTTGGGCATTATCGCTTTTGTATTTGACATGACAATCACCAGTTTATTGGCGACTTCTGGTGTGCTTGCTATGGTACTGGGGCTTGCCATTCAGTTTAATCTTTCTAATATTTTTTCAGGAGTTGTACTAAATATAGAAGGTCCTTTTCAAATAGGTGATTGGGTCAAAATCGGTGAGTATGATGAAGGTAAAATAATAAATATCACCTGGCGTGCTGTGCATTTGTTGACACGCCATAAAACGGTTTTAACCATCCCAAATACCCTCGTTTCAGAAAAGCCCATTTCTAACTATGCCTATCCAGATAAAAACTACATTAGCTGGTTTACATTACATGTTGATCCAAAACATCCACCAGAAAAGGTGCAAAAAATCGTTAAAGATGCTTTGCTCGCAACGGAATATGTGTTAAAAGATCCACCACCTGAAGCCCATTATTATGGGGTCACAAATTGGTCATCTGATTTTCTGGTTTGGTTTTCTGTGTGCGATTACCAACTCAAACACTATCACAAGGACGCTATCTGGAAAGCGGTTTGGAATCATTTGCATCGGGTTGGTATTGAGCCCACAGTAGAACGTAAAGATGTGCATTTATTTCAAGGTATCAAAGCACGCGGCGAAATAGCCACTCAACCACAAACTTTGTTGCAGGAATTACCCATTTTTCAATCACTATCTGAACAATCGGTGATAGAATTAAGTGAACGATTAACGCAGCGTCTTCTTTCTCAAGGCGACATCTTAGTCACCAAACGGGAGATCCATAATGCTTTATTTATCGTCATTGAAGGAGTCATCAATCTGTCTTACCCACTGACAGATGATAACCTAATAGAAATTTCCCGTCTTGGTGCTGGCGCGACTTTTGGAGAAATAACCATCTTAAATGCTGAAGCTTGGAAAATCACAGCCACAGCAAAAACGGATTGCATACTTTATGAGCTGAGCAAAGAGGATATTGATCCTTTCATAAAAACTGATCCTGATATGATGGCGTATTTTAAAGAACGCGCCAAACAGCAAGATATTGCTTTTGAGAAAAAAGTGAGCACATCTCAAACAAAAAGTGTGGCTAATCAAAATACAACCCGCCAATTTTGGCATAAAATACTATAACTTTTTGGTGTTCCAATTCCTAAGTAAGCAAAGCGGCCGCTTTGCTTGGGAACGAAGGCGCGTAACATCAGTTACTCATAAGTCAAAACCGTAAGTACTAAGTTTGGACTCCTAACAGTCAGTTTTGGACAAAGCCGCTAGCTCATCAGAGGATAGTCCAGTGCATTTCATAATGAGCGCAGTGTCTAAACCGTTAGCTAACATTTTGTGGGCGATTTGTTGTTGTTCTTTTTGTTTACCGTCTTTAAACGCGGTTTTAGCACGTTGTTCGGCAGCATTGGCGCGTTGTGCCTCGACTTCAGCGCGTTGTGCCTCGACTTCAGCGCGTTGTGCCTCGGCTTCGTCAGGTAATAACAGTAATTCCCCGTCCATGGTAGCCCAACGTAACCAAACAGTTTCAATATTTTTGTAAACCCCATGCCAAAGTACCAAGGTCAATCCCAATTCTTGACTGATAAAACGCTCATTTTGCAAGGGCAATTCTTCATACTTTCCTTTTTTTAGCCTAAAACCTTTCCAATCTTTTGGATTAAATGGGTCAAACCAAAAATACTCACCGACATTGAGTTCGTTTTGATAAATCTGTTTTTTTCGATTTTTGTCTTCTGTAGCCGTGCTTTCAGACAATAACTCAATAATGACATCAGGGCTTTTTCCCTCCTCCCAAACCACCCAACTTTTGCGTTCTTGATTAGAAACTCCCAGGGTAACAAACACATCAGGACCTTTAAAATCCTGATTTTTCACTTGTTTTAAACTAAAATACACAAACATGTTACCACCCACATAACCACGCTCACCCAACCAGGGTTCTAACGAATTAATGAGTAAGTCCATTTGTTTTTTATGTCGTTCAGTTTCCATGGGGACTCCATCATCACAAGGTAGATCGTTTTGAGTTGGTAGTAAAGGTTTAATGGGACAAGACACAGTGTGTTCCCCAAAGGGTGGAGGATACCTGACAGGCACACGCGGTGGCTCCCTTTGAGGCGCTC
>CAYFOB010000287.1:2719-5845 GCA_964344525.1 uncultured Thiomargarita sp. | reverse complement strand
ATGCGTAACATCAATATTTGTAGCGTTTTAGAACATCCGTGCGTAACATCAGTTAGTAATAACAATTGATCAATTAGTGCGATTCGTTACTTAACGATAAATTAAAAACAATTATTTATCCTCCTAATAGGATAGGGACAAGTACGCAAAAAAACAACCTATTTATAAATCATAAGAATCACAGTTCAAAACCAGCAATTATTTCACAAACTTTTTAGGAAATCGCCTATGACTGCATACATCCTCCGCCGCCTTCTCCTCATCATCCCCACCCTGTTTGGGATAATGGTCATCAATTTTATCATTGTCCAAGCGGCACCGGGGGGCCCCGTTGAACGCCTGATCGCGCAACTGGAGGGACACGGTGTCGAAGCCACCGCCCGAATTGGTGGCGGTGATCAAGGAGAAACCAGCTTTTCTGGTGGAGAGGAAACGGGTAGCCAATACCGAGGGGCTCAGGGTATCCCTGAAGAATTGCTCAAAGAAATCGAAGCCCTTTATGGTTTTGATAAACCAGCACATGAACGCTTTTTCCAAATGATGGGCAATTATATTATGTTCGATTTTGGTGATAGCTTTTACCGCGACGAATCCGTCGTTAGCCTCGTCCTTGAAAAAATGCCCGTTTCTATTTCTCTTGGCTTATGGACAACGTTGCTTGTCTATATTATTTCTATTCCACTGGGCATTGCCAAAGCAGTACGGGATGGCACACGTTTCGACATATGGAGCAGCTCCCTGGTTATCGTCGGTTATGCCGTTCCCAGTTTTCTCTTTGCTATCTTATTGATTGTACTTTTTGCTGGTGGCACTTTTGTTGACTGGTTTCCGTTACGGGGACTGGTTTCTGATAATTGGGAGCAACTTTCTTGGTTTGAACGCATTGCAGATTATTTTTGGCATCTCACCCTGCCCGTCGTGGCAATGGTTATCGGTGGCTTTGCTGGTTTGACCATGCTGACAAAAAATTCTTTTTTGGACGAAATTAATAAACAATACGTCATGACTGCCCGTTCCAAAGGACTCACAGAAAAACAGGTGCTTTATTCACACGTCTTTCGCAACGCAATGTTGATCGTTGTCGCAGGCTTTCCCAGCGCATTTGTAAGCATCCTCTTCACCGGTTCTCTGCTCATCGAAGTGATCTTTTCTCTGGATGGACTCGGATTGTTAGGCTATGAAGCGGCACTTAACCGCGATTTTCCTGTTGTTTTCGGCACCCTCTATTTTTTTACCTTGCTGGGCTTGTTATTAAATCTGATTGGAGATTTGATGTACGTACTGATTGACCCACGTATCGATTTTGAAAGTCGGGAGGTTTAACGATGACGCCTTTGAATAAACGCCGCTTACATAATTTTCGCTCTAATCGACGCGGCTGGTGGTCGTTGTGGATTTTCCTGATATTTTTCCTGATGAGTCTTTTTGCTGAATTTATCGCCAATGATAAACCACTATTGCTTAATTACGATGGAGAATGGTATTATCCAATCTTTGTTGTTTACCCGGAAACTCAGTTTGGTGGAGAATTTGCGACTGAAGCGGATTATCGCGATCCATACGTGGCGGAATTGATAGAGACAAAGGGTTGGATACTTTGGCCCCCCATTTCCTATAGTTATGATACCATCAATTATGACTTACCGGTGCCCGCTCCCGCGCCACCGTCCGCCCAAAATTGGTTGGGCACAGATGATCAGGGGCGTGACGTGGTGGCACGACTGATTTATGGTTTTCGCATTTCCGTGCTCTTTGGCCTAATTTTGACTGTTGCAAGCACCGTCATCGGTGTTGTTGCCGGTGCAGTGCAAGGATATTTTGGTGGTCGAATTGATCTCTTATTTCAACGCGTGATTGAAATATGGTCGGGATTACCATATATTTATCTCTTAATTATTCTCGCCAGCGTGGTAGAACCCAATTTTTGGTGGTTATTGGGCTTAATGTTGCTTTTCAGTTGGACGGCGCTGGTGGGCGTGGTGCGTGCAGAATTTCTACGTGCTCGGAACTTCGATTATATTCGCGCCGCTCGCGCCCTGGGTGTGAACAATTTTACCATCATTTTTCGCCACACCTTGCCTAATGCGATGGTTGCCACTTTGACTTTTCTACCTTTTATCCTCAGTGGCTCTATTGTTACCCTAACTGCCTTAGATTTTTTAGGCTTTGGCTTGCCACCCGGCTCACCTTCTCTGGGCGAATTATTGGCTCAAGGCAAAAACAATCTGGCAGCCCCATGGTTGGGCATCACCGCTTTTCTGGTACTTGCTATCATGTTAAGTTTGTTAGTTTTTATCGGTGAAGCGGCACGCGATGCTTTTGATCCCAGAAAAATTTTTAGAGATAATGCCCAACACATATCAGATGAAGAAGAAACAGTCAGTGCTGAAGTTTCTGAGGGTCTATTGCAAATACGGAACTTATCCGTTTCCTTTGGGTCAGTTCCAGCTGTGAGAAAGGTTTCGCTTTCAATTGGCACAGGTGAAATTCTCGCTGTGGTAGGTGAAAGCGGTTCTGGTAAATCTGTGACTGCCCTTTCCATTCTGCAATTGTTGCCCTATCCGCATGCACATCATCCTTCCGGAAGTATCCGCTTTCGAGAACAAGAATTATTGGGTGCTCCAAATGCAGTGTTGCAGAATGTCCGCGGTGGCCAAATCGGCATGATTTTCCAAGAACCGATGACTTCTTTGAACCCACTACACACGATTCGCAAGCAAATCGGCGAAATGCTCTATCTGCACAAGGGCGTTCATACCCGTGAGCGTATTCTCGAATTGCTGAAATTGGTCGAGCTGCGAAATGCGGAAAATCGCTTAAATGCTTATCCCCATGAACTGTCAGGAGGAGAACGCCAACGCGTGATGATTGCGATGGCACTGGCGAATGAGCCGGATATGCTGATTGCGGACGAGCCAACGACGGCTTTAGATGTCACCATCCAAGCACAAATTTTAAAACTTTTGCGGGATTTGCAAAAACGGTTACAAATGACGTTGTTGCTGATTACCCATGATTTGAGCATTGTACGCAAGGTAGCGGATAGGGTTTGTGTGATGCACGATGGGAAAGTGGTGGAAATGGCGGAGGCGGAAAAATTTTTTGCGAGTCCCCAACATCCGTATT
>CAYFOB010000287.1:0-2696 GCA_964344525.1 uncultured Thiomargarita sp. | reverse complement strand
CGGGACATACAATAGGAATAGTGGGCGAAAGTGGCTCAGGCAAAACAACCTTGGGATTGGCTCTACTGCGTCTGGTAAAAAGCACCGGGACGATTCGTTTTAAAGACCACGAAATCCAGAAATTGGGCAGTCGCGCCATGCTTTCTTTGCGGAAAAATATGCAAATAGTATTCCAAGACCCTTTTAGTAGCCTTAGCCCACGAATGTCAGTAAGCCAAATCATCGAAGAGGGGTTAAAAATCCACCGTTTGGGAGGCGGCACGAATGCGGAACGTGAAAGGCGGGTGATTAAGGCGTTAGAGGACGTCAAATTAGAGCCATCAACCCGCCACCGTTATCCCCATGAATTATCAGGTGGTCAACGCCAACGGATTGCGATAGCGCGTGCGATGGTGCTCTCACCAAGTGTTTTGGTGTTGGATGAACCAACTTCTGCATTAGATCGCTCAGTACAGGCGCAGATCGTGGACTTATTACGTGAATTTCAGCAACGTGATGGGTTGGCTTATTTGTTTATTAGCCATGATTTGACGGTGGTACGTGCGTTAAGCGATGAATTGTTGGTAATGCGTGAGGGTCAAGTAGTCGAACAGGGAACTGCTGAGGATATTTTTGAAAATCCGCAGGAGGCGTATACTCGTGCGTTGATGGCGGCGGCGTTTGATTTGGACGCCTACTAAAACTGGAGAACTTTATGAAATATACAATGATAGCCTTAAGCCTATTTGTTTTAGGTGGCATACTAAGCTTTGTTATCTTCGGTGACAATGAGACTGTGGCACCGCAAACGGTAGATGCCGTTGACACAATAACAGAGGAAGAACACGTCATTGATACACCAAAAATCAATGCAACCACACCTGACCTCATCACAACCCATGGCCTCGCCATGCATGGTCAGGTTAAATATCCCAGTGATTTCAAGCACTTTGACTACGTTAACCCAAAAGCGCCTAAAGGGGGCCAAATCAAGCTCGCTGCTATCGGCACTTTCGATAGCTTAAATCCTTTTATTCTCAAAGGCATATCTCCCAGCGGTATTGGTCACTTATTTGAGACGCTGACTGTCAGTTCCCAGGACGAAGCCTTTTCCCAATACGGTCTGATTGCCGAAAGCCTAGAAATGCCCAAAGACCGCTCATGGATTATTTACACTTTACGTAAAGAAGCCAGATTTCACGATGGCTCACCCATTACACCAGCAGATGTGATTTTTTCTCTTAACATCCTCAAGGAAAAAGGAAATCCCTTTTACCGCGCCTACTACCACGATGTCGAAAAAGCCGAACAGCTTGGCGAACGCCAGGTCAAATTCAGCTTTACAAAAAACATAGAAAACCGTGAATTGCCACTCATTATTGGACAAATGCAAATACTTTCTAAAGCTTATTGGGACAAGCGCCAGTTTGACAAAACCACTTTAGAACCGCCTTTGGGCAGCGGTCCTTATCGTATCGAAAGCTTTGAAGCGGGACGCTATATTATTTATCGGCGAGTCAAAGACTATTGGGGGGCTGACTTGCCAGTGAATATTGGACAAAATAATTTTGACATGATTCGTTATGATTACTACCGCGACACCACGGTGGCCTTACAAGCCTTAAAAGCGGGAGAATACGACTTTCACATAGAAAATGTGGCTAAAAATTGGGCCACAGCCTATAATATATCTGCAGTGCAAAACGGTTGGCTGATTAAAGCCGAAATTCCCCACCAAAGGCCCACTGGGATGCAAGCCTTTGTCTATAACACACGCCGCCCAATATTTCAAGATATTAGAGTCCGCGAAGCATTGTCTTATGCCTTCGATTTTGAATGGATAAACAAAAATCTGTTTAACGGTGCTTACACCCGCACCAATAGCTACTTTTCCAATTCAGAATTGGCCGCCCACAACCTTCCTAGCAAGGAAGAATTGGCGATTTTGGAAGAATTTCGGGGCAAGATACCTGATGCGGTATTCAATAAAATTTATCAAGCACCGGCGACAAAAGGAACTGGCGATATTCGCCAAAACTTGCGCCAAGCGTTCCGGCTATTGAAACAGGCTGGTTGGAATGTCAACGAAAATGGTCAATTGCTGAAAAACGGCACTCCCTTAAGTTTTGAAATCTTGTTGGTAAACCCCACATTTGAGCGTATTGTTTTGCCCTTTAAGAAAAATCTAGAACGGTTGGGTATAGAAATTAAAGTACGCACGGTGGATACGACACAGTATGAAAATCGTATTAAAAGTTATGATTTTGATATGGTCGTTTGGTCATTTGGTCAATCTCTCTCGCCAGGCAATGAGCAACGCAATTTTTGGCATTCAAAAACCGTCAATATCCCCGGCGGAAGAAATTTAGCCGGTGTTAATGATCCCGTGGTAGATAGCCTTATTGAATTGGTGATTTCTGCCCCTGATCGAAAAAGTTTGATTTATCGTACTCGGGCTTTGGATAGAGTTTTGTTATTTGGTTATTATGTGATTCCACAGTGGCACTTACAGCATTTTCGAGTTGCTTATTGGAATAAAATCGCTCGCCCAACCCTTTCTCCCAGGTATGCTTTGGGGTTTGATAGTTGGTGGATTGATCAGGAGAAGGCGGCGGCGCTTTTAAGATATCGGGGTAAATCCGATTAAATTTGAATAAAGTAACTGATGTTACGCACTCTCCTTCCGCCCCCTCGTTCCCAAGCTCCTGCTTGGGAAT
>CAYFOB010000286.1:2889-5851 GCA_964344525.1 uncultured Thiomargarita sp. | reverse complement strand
TCGAAGCTCTGCTTCGAGTGTAGGTGGCCTGGAAATTTCCGCCATCCTGCACTAGTCCAAAAGATAAACGTTGGCTTCATCGCCAGGAGGCTTGGGATTTAGCACAACAAGCAAAAATGTTGTTGAGTCAAAATAATAATCCCAAAATACGAAATTTCATCATCATGAATGCTAAAAGTCAGGGATTTTGGTCAGTTTGGATGACCGTTTTTCGGGATGATCCTGATATGTTGAATCGGTTAATTAAAGCATTCCCTGGCACTTGTCATCAATGCTTTGATTCAACGGGTCAAGCTGTTCCTCGTACCAAAGATGAAATGTAAGGAAAAAATTCAATGACAGACTTACAAATTAATGATTCAGATATAGCCATTATTGGCCTGTCCTGTCGTTTTCCCGGCGCAAAAGATATTGATGCATTTTGGCAAAATCTTCGACAGGGTGTTGAATCTATTTCATTTTTTTCTGATGAAGAATTAAAGTATGTTGATGCTGCAATGTTAAATCAACCTAATTACGTTAAAGCAGCAGCGCTTTTGTCAGACATTGAATTATTTGATGCCGCATTTTTTGATTTCAATCCGAGAGAGGCAGAAACAACAGATCCGCAACACCGCATTTTTTTGGAGTGCGCTTGGGAAGCCTTAGAAAGTGCGGGTTATGTGGCGAAAACGGATAAAAATCCTATCGGTGTTTATGCTGGAGTCGGTATGAGTACTTACCTACTCAGCAATCTTTATCCAAATTTAGACTCATCAGATTTAAGTGGTTTGTTTTCGGTCAGTATTAGTAACGATAAAGATTACTTGCCAACGCGAGTTTCTTATAAATTGAATCTAAAAGGTCCAAGTATCAATGTTCAAACGGCTTGTTCAACCTCATTAGTTGCGGTTCATTTGGCTTGTCAAAGTTTGCTCAATGGAGAATGTGATATGGCTTTGGCAGGGGGTATGTCCATTCTTGTACCATACAAGTCGGGGTATTTATATCAAGAGGGTATGATTCTTTCTCCTGATGGACACTGTCGCGCTTTTGATGCCAAAGCCCAAGGCACAATCAGTGGTGATGGTGTGGGTATTGTGGTTTTGAAAAGATTAGAAGAAGCGATAGAGGAGGGTGATTACATCCATGCGGTTATCAAAGGTTCTGCGGTTAATAATGATGGTGCTTTGAAAATTGGTTATACTGCGCCCAGCATTGAAGGACAAGCGGCAGTGATTTCAGAGGCGCAAGCCATTGCTGAAATTGAAGCGGAGACAATTTCTTATATAGAAGCCCACGGCACTGGCACTGCGCTTGGTGATCCCATAGAAATAGCGGCATTAACCAAAGTTTTTCGAGCCAGTACTGACAAAAAGAATTTTTGTGCGATCGGTTCAGTAAAAACGAACTTTGGACATACCAATGCGGCGGCTGGTGTGGCAGGTTTAATTAAAACGGTTCTTGCGTTGAAATATCAGGAATTACCACCGAGCTTACATTTTGAACAGCCCAATCCAAAAATTGATTTTGCAAATAGTCCTTTTTATGTGAATAACACGTTATCAAAATGGTCAACCAATGGAATTCCACGTCGTGCAGGTGTCAGTTCTTTTGGCATCGGTGGAACCAATGCCCATGTTATCCTAGAAGAAGCGCCCCCCCAAACGCCTTCTGGACATTCTCGCTCATGGCAGCTATTGGTGATTTCAGCCAAAACCCCATCAGCTTTTAAAAACGCAACGAACAATTTAGCAAGCTATTTAGAGCAGCAGCCTGATATCAACCTGGCTGATGTGGCTTACACTTTGAGTGAAGGTCGTCGTGCTTTTAAGCAGAGAACCATGTTAGTGTGCCAAAACCTTGAAGAGGCAAGGACTACACTTCGCAATCTTGAGGCCACCCAAACCCAAGAACAACAATCGGTGGTATTTATGTTTTCTGGGCAAGGAGCGCAATATGTCAATATGGCTTTGGGACTTTACCAGGAAGAACCCGTCTTTCGAGAACATGTTGATTTCTGTTCAGAATATTTAAAACCCCATTTTAATATTGACTTGTGTCAAATACTCTACCCAAAAGAGGGAGAAAGCCCACAATTAAATCAAACCGCAATCACACAAGCTGCCCTTTTTGTGATTGAATACGCCCTGGCTAAATTATGGATGAGCTGGGGAGTTTATCCAGAAGCCATGATTGGGCACAGCATTGGTGAATATGTGGCAGCCTGTTTATCGGGCGTATTTTCATTAGAAGAGGCATTATCATTGGTTGCAACACGCGGACAACTGATGCAAAAAATGCCATCGGGTACAATGCTTGCCATATCATTACCAGAAAAAAAAGTCCAGGCTTACTTGAACAAAGAACTTTCTCTGGCTGCCATTAACACCCCTGATTTGTGTGTGGTTTCTGGAGTCACAACAGCTGTGGATAAATTAGAACAACAATTGACCCAACAAAACGTAGAATGTCGCCGTTTACACACCTCCCATGCTTTCCATTCATCAATGATGGAACCGGTTTTATCCGCTTTCACCGAAAGAGCAAAACAAGTCAATTTGAGTACACCACAAATTCCTTATATATCCAATGTGACTGGTACATGGATTACAGTATCCCAAGCGACTGATCCCAACTATTGGGCGCAACATCTGCGACAAACTGTACGTTTTGCAGAGGGTTTGCAAGAATTATTAAAAAAATCAACGCGCATTCTGCTTGAAGTGGGTCCTGGACAGACATTAACAACTCTTGCCAGACGACATCCTGATAAACCTGCAGTGGTATTAAATTCATTAACCCATCCACAAGACAAGCAATCGGATATGGCCTTTTTATTAAAGGCTGTGGGTAAACTTTGGTTGGCAGGTGGAGATGTAGATTGGGCTGGATTTTATAGCAACGAGCAGCGTCATTGTTTGCCCTTGCCTACTTACCCGTTTGAGCGTCAACGTTATTGGATTGATCCACCCAAACATCG
>CAYFOB010000286.1:0-2879 GCA_964344525.1 uncultured Thiomargarita sp. | reverse complement strand
CGCCGCCCTGCTGGATATGCCTGAACTCTGGGAAGATATTGCTGACTGGTTTTACGTACCTTATTGGAAACCTTCTGTGTTACCAGCAACAGCGGAAGAGTTAGAGGCTTCGTGGTTGTTATTCACTGATAGCTGTGGTGTGGCTCCCCAATTCATTGAAAAATTGAAAAATCAGCAGGTTATTACGGTCAAAATTGGAGCCACATTTTCTAAGCTCAGTGAGCACGATTATACTTTGAACCCTCGACACGCTGAAGATTATAAGCGCTTAATTAAAGAACTGCATACCCGCCTTCCACAAAATATTGTTCATTTATGGTCGGTGACCCCCAACAAAGAATTGACCCTTGAAAGGCTAGAGACGGCACAAGACATAGGATTTTACAGTTTGCTGTTTTTAGCACAAGCGCTTCTCCATGTGACAGATGAAATTCAAATCACTGTGGTGTCTAACACGATACAAAGCGTTACTGGTGAAGAGCGCTTATCTCCAGAAAAATCGACGGTTCTTGGTCCAGTTAAAGTGATTGGACAAGAATATCCCAACCTCAAATGTCGTCATATTGACATAGTCATCTGTGAGAAGAATTTATTGGGTTTATTTAAACCTGATCCAATACTGATCAATCAGTTATTTACTGAGCTGACCAGCAAAACGGCTGAACAATTGATTGCCTATCGTGGCAAACATCGTTGGGTACAAAGCTTTGAACCTGTTCGATTGGATAAACCGGTTGAACTAAGGAAAAAGGGCGTTTATTTGATTACAGGTGGGTTGGGGGGTATTGGGCTGGTTTTAGCTGAACATTTAGCAAAAACGGTGCAGGCTAAATTGATTTTGATTGGGCGCTCAACTTTTCCGGCACGAGAAGAATGGCACAAAATTCATGATGAGAGTGTTAGGCATAAAATCAAAAAAGTGCAAGCGCTTGAAGCATTGGGGGCAGAAGTTTTCGTCGCCAGTGCGGATGTGGCTAATTTGCAACAAATGCAACAAGTGATAATAACAACAGAAAAGCGATTTGGTCACATTAATGGGGTTATCCACGCGGCGGGAATTCCGGCTGGTGGTGTCATTCAGCAAAAAACGGTAGAAATAGCAAACCGTGTTATGGCGCCTAAAGTGAAGGGGACAGTGGTTCTTGATCTCATTTTCAAGAAGAAAGACTTGGATTTCTTGATCTTGTGTTCATCACTGAATTCAGTCTTAGGAGGATTTGGACAAGTTGATTATTGTGGCGCTAATGCTTTTTTGGATGCTTTTAGTCATCAAGGCAAAAAGGTGATTTGTATTAACTGGGATGCATGGCAAGAAGTTGGAATGGCAGCCACACTTCCGACTGAACTCAAAAAATGGCCAACACAAGGCATCTCACCCAAAGAGGGTATAGAGGTTTTTAATCGTGTTTTGAAAAACCCCCTGTCCCAAGTTTTGGTGTCCAGTCATGATTTTTTGGCTTTGCTTGATCAACATCTTTTTGAAATTCAACGGTTTATAGAAAACATTGAAGAGATTAACTTATCGAAACCAATACACGCTCGCCCTCAATTGACCAATCCCTACGTGGCTCCCCGAAATCCATTTGAGCAAAAATTAGCCGAAATTTGGCAAAAAAGCTTAGGAATAGAAAAAATAGGCATTCACGATGATTTTTTTGAGCTGGGCGGTGATTCCCTCCTAGCGGTTCAACTGATTGCTCAGTTACGCAAAGATTTCAAAACGGATTTTCCGGTGCAAAGTTTATTGAATGTGCCAACTGTTGCGGGCTTAGCGGAATTTATTGAACAGAAAATATCCTGTGAAACAACACGGCAACCCTTGCCACCATTTTTGATTGAATTAAAAATGGGCAATCCTCAAAAAACGCCCTTGTTTTTAATACATGCCCTGGGTGGGCATATCTATTTATATCGAGATTTAGTCAAAAATTTACCCTCAGATCAACCCATTTATGGCATACAAGCCAAAGGCTTTGATGGAGACAGTGAACTTTTAACACAAGTTGAGGAAATGGCGAGTTACTATATTGAAGGCATACGTCTTGTTCAACCCAAAGGTCCTTATTTTTTAGGGGGGATTTGTTTTGGGGGACTTCTCTCTTTTGAGGTTGCGCAACAACTTCATAAACAAGGTCAAAAAGTGGCTTTACTTGCCTTAATGGATAGCCAATTGGCAGGACAATTGCCTGCCAAAAAATCCGAAGGTAAGAGGACCAGTCAGACTAAAATTCTATTGGCAAAACTGGCTTTATCTCTCTTTTTATTCTTACCAAACCAGTTTCGTCGCTTCCTTTTTAATTTCATCAGTGACGCAGAAATTATTGCTTATCTTCTTGATATGGGGGCGAATGTACCAGTGTCATTAAAGGAATTACGGAAACTTGAGCCAGATGAACAACTACGCTATTTTATGACAGAAGCAAAGAAAAGTGAAAATCCAATGGTTCCAAATTCCTTGGCTGAAATCACTCAGCTTCGCCATTTTTTCCAAATATACAAAATCAACATGCAAGCCTTATGGGACTACAAAATGCAAGTTTATTCGGGAAAGATAATTTACTTTCGTGCCATGGATAAAGCAGCCTATGTGGCGACTGAGGTTGGTTGGGAAAAATGGGCGGATGGCGGCTTAGAACTGATCGACGTACCAGGTAATCATTTGACTTTGATTGATTCACCCCATGTTGAAGTAATAACAGAGCGGTTGAAAACAGAGTTTGAATGAATAACTGATGTTACGCACCTTATTTCAAAAAACAGCGAATAACTACAAGGATTACATTTAAAAAAGGATAAGTCGACTCATGAGTTGGGGTTTATCCTTTATTAACTGATGTTACGCACGGATGTTCTAAAACGCTACAAATACCATTTTTTGA
>CAYFOB010000285.1:0-5858 GCA_964344525.1 uncultured Thiomargarita sp. | reverse complement strand
CAAAGCGCTGCTTTGGACTCCAAAATACCTGAAAATTCATGGTTCAGTACTTAAACCATAAACGAAAGGATTTTAACGATGCGAAGATTTTCTTCTTATGGTTCCCCAAATAAAAAATTACATTATTACGCACCAAGAAAGGCATTAATTACACAAGCTTTCACACAATTGAAGGGAGAGGTACCTGATGAAGGAGGGCATTACATCACCGTTTGGGCCCCTCGTCAAACCGGCAAAACTTGGATCATGCAAGAAGTTGTATTCAAACTTCGACAAGAAAACCAGTTTAATGTGGTTATCCTGCCTTTGCAACATCTCTCTAATGTGAGTGATGTCAATCGTGTGGCTCAAGTACTGGGCAGGGAATTGATGGAGAAGTTGAATTTAGAGAAACTTTCCATAAACACATTAGAAGATTTTGGACTGTTATTCAAACGACAAACGCTAAGTAAGCCATTGATTTTGATTTTAGATGAATTTGATGGTCTTGCCGAACCGGTTATTACGGGGCTAGTTGGCTTTTTTCGTAATATTTACTTAAGTCGTCAGAATCAAGCGGAGAAGTCCAGTGCCGACAAGGATTATTTATTACATAGTCTGGCTTTAATCGGAGTACGTACAGTCTTGGGCGTGGAAAATGTTAAAGGTTCACCCTTCAATGTCCAGCGAAACCTACATATTCCTAATTTAACGCATGAGGAGGTGGTTTACCTTTTCAATTGGTATCAACAAGAAAGCGGGCAGTCAATTAAACCAAAGGTTGTGGAACGTATTTGGTCTGAATTTCAAGGGCAACCCGGCTTAACAAATTGGTTCGGGGAATTATTAACGGAAACTTATAATCAAGCCACTTCACAACCGATTACGATGACTCATTTTGAAGGGGTTTATGGCGCCGCACTTGACTTGCTACCCAATAACAACATTTTGAACCTCATCAGCAAAGCGAAACAGTCCCCTTACAAAGCTTTTGTTTTAGAACTGTTCCAAACCAAAACGAAAGTGAAATTTACCTACCGCGATCCTATCATCAATTTCCTCTATCTGAATGGGGTAGTAGAAGTTGAACAAGTTAGCTTGACCGAAAATTATGTGAAATTCCCTTGTCCTTATGTGCAAAAGCAATTGTTCAGCTATTTTGCAGGGGAATTGTCTGATGAAATGGATGATCTGTATGATCCGTTTGAGGATTTATCGGACACAATTACCGAAAACAGTCTCAACCTCCCTCAATTGTTGAGTCGATATGAACAATATTTGCAAACCAATCGGGAGCATCTGTTGAAAAACGCGCCTCACAGGGGGGATTTACGGGTATATGAAGCCGTTTTTCATTTTCATATTTATCTCTATTTAACCCGATTTCTGAGTAGTTATAACGCACAAGTTCAACCCGAGTTTCCAACCGGCAATGGTCAAATTGATTTATTGATACGTTATGCGGGACAGTTGTTTGGACTAGAATTAAAAAGTTTTGCCAATCAACGTAGTTATCAAAAAGCCCTTGATCAAGCGGCAAAATATGCCCAACAGTTAAAAGTGACTGAAATCTGGTTAGTGTTATTTATTGAAAGCGTTGATGAAACCAATCGGCAACGGTTTGAGGTTGATTATACTGATAATCAAAGGGGAGTGACTGTACATCCTCAGTTTGTGCAGACGGGCAAAGTCTGAAGAATACCAACAATCGTTGCCGCTTCAAAGACAGTACCAATGGCGACATTGGGTTTACCTTTTTCTAAACAACTGATTGTATAGCGACTCACACCAACACGCTCTCCCAATTCGGTTTGTGACATATGACGCTCTATACGGAAACCGTAATGCTCCTCAATCATAAGGAAGCAATACGTTTTTTGGTGGACGGTATCAATCGCTTGGAAATTAATGTTGATAATATTCGCTCATTGCATTATTTATTAGCAGATGGATTGATTCAACCTGAAGATGCTGGGAAAATCCGTGATACAGGTGTTAGAATCTCCTTATCAACCTATATCCCATTGGAAGGAAAACAACAACTTACAACACAGCTCAATCGTATTGTTTCCAAAGCGCGACAAATACAAGAGCCCTATGAACAAAGTTTTTTTCTGCTGCTACATCTTTCCTATCTACAAACGAACGGCACGGCTTACCGCAAATATTCCCCTGGTTCGCCAGAACTTGGTTCCAATTTCATTTAATGACATTGCAATTGATGATTACAACTTAGCGCTTCTTTCATGCTATGAACTCAACCAAATAGAGCCATTGGCACAACTTTATGTTTGGTCCTATCTGCGCAGTTGCCAGCATTACGAAACCCGAGCCAAATCCTTAGGAATTGATACTTTACGAGTCAAATACCGCCAACAACGTCGTCAACTCATTGCAGATATTGTGACACAACAATTGTATGAATTAGCACAGGAAATGTTTAAGCTTAAGAAGCTCAAGTTTGAAAGCGGCATAAATGGATGCAAAGATATGATTGCTTTGTGTTTTAATCGTTCTGGTTGGGGATTTAGACAATGAGGTATTAGATTTACTGCTAATTACATCCTCGTTTGCTTCGCTAAGCACTCCAAAATACCGTTAAATTTTTTGGACTGCAAAGCTTAGCGAAGCAGACGTGGAAACAAAAGTGCGTAACATCACTTGTAGTTCTTAACGGTTTTGACTAGTGCCGGAGGGCGGAAATTTCCAGGCCACTCGAAGCGGAGCTTCGGGGCATGCATTCCCAAGCGGGAGCTTGGGAACGAGAAAACCTATTTATTCTCGTTCCCAAGCTCCTGCTTGGGAATGCATTCATCGAAGCTCTGCTTCGAGTGTAGGTGGCCTGGAAATTTCCGCCATCCTGCACTAGTCGTTAGCTAAGCAATAAACACCGCCGGTTGCTTCCCCTCCACAAACACAGAAAAATCAGCATGATCCAAAGCCTGCGCCACAGCTTGCTTAAGCTCATCTATGGATGCGGTGGCACCACTTTTTTCCCCCAATTCCAGCCTGATCACTCGGAAAATTTGACTCAGTGTACGAAGCACTCGTACAAAAAAATCGTTGCCCTGTTGACGCGCATTTTCTATAAGAACACTAAACATCCTTTCAGGTTGATCAGTCAACAACTCAGGATATTCCTGTAACACTTTAATCCCTTTTTCTCGTGTCGGCGCTTTTAACCAAATCTGTACTTTATCTAAAATCTCTTGAAATTCAAAAGGCTTTCCAGACGATGGCGTTTTTGTTAGGATATTTCTTTTTAGCTGCTTAATAAGATGTAACAACGCAACATCTTTTTTTGACAATGAATTCCTAACCGCTTGTAACAACATACGACGCCCCTGATAAAGTTTAATAAGCGGTTCATCTTCTTCTTGGCGAGCGCTTTCTATGAGAGAGTCAAAAAGATTATCAACAAAATTTGTGAGCAATTGTGGATTTTGGAGTAAAACAGCAAGATTTTCTTCAGGATCAGGGCTTTCAAACAAATATTTTCGCAATGCAACCTCAATGTTTTTTAAATCTTCAGGTTTGGTATCCATTAAGGCTCCTTTTTAGTTATCAGTTATCAGTTATCAGTTATATGCTGTCTAACTTAAGGTTGCCACACATTATCGGAAATAAGCTCATGTAGGACGGAATTTTTTGATTTCCAATAATATCTAATAATCATTTTTTCATCATATAAATCATATTAATCCCAATTTAAAACCTTACTTTTTATATAATGAGTCCACTTAACCATGCTTCAATAGTTTGTGAGAACTTATAATGTGTAATCTGGAAAAGATGTTTTTGGGGAAAGGTAAAATTTTGGTTGTAGGATATTTTTACAGAGAGAATGGAGCGGGTGATGGGAATCGAACCCACACTATTAGCTTGGAAGGCTAAGGTTCTACCATTGAACTACACCCGCAATGCCAGAAAGCGCTTAAAGAATGGAGCGGGTGATGGGAATCGAACCCACGCTATCAGCTTGGGAAGCTGAGGTTCTACCATTGAACTACACCCGCTTAGTTAGCACTTTAGTACAGTTTTTATAAAAAGTCAAGCGGGTGGCTTCCACCATTGACATCCGCACTAGGCAAAAGGCGGAGCCAGTGTAGTAAAATTTTTTTTTAAAGTCAATGCTTTTTAAAATATTTTTTTTTATGGTTATATTATTTTAACTAATAAGGAACACTAATGGAGATTTTCTTAAACGGTGAAACGCAACAAATTGAAGATGGGCTCAATATTGCTGCGCTGATAAAAAAGTTAGATTTAGAAAATAAACGCCTGGCTGTCGAAGTTAATTTGGATATTATTCCGCGCAGTCAGTTTGAGAATCATGTTTTATCGGCAGGGGATCAGGTAGAAATTGTACGGGCGATTGGTGGGGGGTAGGAGCAACGCTTTGTATCTGGCAAAGCGTTGCACTCCATGCCTACATCACCGCCTTATTTTCAAACAAATCAAGCCCCGAAATTTCGCCAGTTGCCAGATACAATTCCCATTCCTGGCTATGTTGCTCTGCAAGCATTTTTTCCAGCGCTGATGCTTTGACACGCACAATTGGCTTACCATCGGTGCTGCTACGGCTCATCACTCGGATTTCATCGTGTGAGTAGACAGATAATTCAATAGGAAATACACGCTTATAATAAATATGGGTATAATCTTTATATTCATTATTAACGTGAATTGTGACTTCTTTTGTTTTAAAATGCCAGCCAAGTTGATGAAGATAAGTCTCAATTTCTTCAAGGCTATCAGTAAAAACGTGCAAATCAATATCACTACCATGCCGCACATGCCCGGTGCTCACTGAACCTATCAATCTCGGCTTAAAGGGTTCGAGCGTTACCATTGTTTCAAAGGCAATCACACGCATGGCAAAAAGGCGCTGCTGACTGAGTTCGCCCTCAGTGAATTGGATCATATCTCGCAATGCCGCTTGTATTTCACCATTTGAAGGCAAATCTTGTGGACGGTAGCGCATTTTTTTCTCACCACAGCGCCCAAAAAGACGTTTAGCAGCGAGGCGTTTAGCATCAAAATATTGATCCACACCCTCTTCATACATCAAACGAGCCGCTTCTTGGGCAAGGGCTTGACGGATTTCTGTTTTTTTCATAGTCATTTAGCCAAGCGGCTTGTTTTGATAATAGTACGTCGCATTGCTGCGATGCAAAATAACAGAAGTATGCATCATTAGGATATCAATGGCTTCTTTAGGTGCCATCACCGTGACGCTCGGTGAGCGCCCTTTTGTATCCCAAGTACGCAATAATTCAAGCTCCCGAAGCTGGGGCGTATTGCGTAGCCAACGACGAGTGCGCTGGGGCGCAACAAGCAAATGCAAATGATGCCGAATAAGCCACACAATGCGAGGTGTAAGTAACCCATCCAATTCATCAGCACCGATATCAGCATGTAAAGGGGTACTCACCGCTTTGCCCACATCGTGCAAAAGTGCAGCAGCCCAGAGTTCAGGATCATCGCAAGCATCAAGCGCCAACTGAAAGACTTGTAAAGAATGATAGAGGGCATCCCCTTCTGGATGATAACGCGGACTTTGAGACACCCCATCAAGGGAAGTCAGTAAAAAGTGCAAATGTTTTTTAACAAATGCCGGTAAATCGCGTGTATTTGTTTGGATAATTGATGGTTGTGGAGAACATCGTTTTTTTCTCATACTAACCGGGTTGTAGCCCCGGTGGGCTCAATGGATTGAACAAAAGTTTTTAATTTTTTTTTTAATTATAGCTTTTAATTATAGCTTTTTATTTCAACTTTGCAATATAAGTATGTATAGCGTTTCCCGATTGCATGATGTACAAATTTTTTTCTCAAAAACCCATAAATAACTACAAGGATTACTTTTAAAAAAGGAT
>CAYFOB010000284.1:5014-5867 GCA_964344525.1 uncultured Thiomargarita sp. | reverse complement strand
CAATGCAAATTCGCAAACAATTCTTGTTGTAAATCATCTTGGCTTGGTGACTCTAATTTCCATTCACCAAAAAGTGAACTTTTGTTTCCCTGCCAATAACTTAAGGCATCCATCACATGATGAAAATCTTTTTTTTGAGCCGTTTTTGGTAAATGAGTTAAGGGTTTAACCATCCTTTGTTGGATGGTTTGGTTTTGAATTTTTTCAAAAAGTGCCGATTGCCAATCACTCACTTTAGCAAGTACAAGGGCAACTCCCAAAAAATTGGCTGGTTTTTTATAATTATCCCAATTCCCAGTTTCATCCCCAACGGCTAACCACAAATCGCCTTCCATATTCTTTGACTCCAGTCACTGAAAAATGTCCACATCCCATGCTAACATCGCCGCCTGCATGTAAATATTGTCCTACTGCTAACCACATAGCGCCTTGGGTACTGATTTTTGAGAGTTCTATTGTACCTAATTTGCCAACTCTTTTATAAATGTGTTCAGCGTTAATAACGGTGGGATGTAATTGTATTTTATTGATGTGCCAAGGTTTGGTTTCCAAAGATAAATCATCTCCATTGCCATATTCCTTGACCAATCGTTGTAAACGGGTGCGTAACGGGGCTAATAAAGGATCATCTTGTTGATATTTAGTCACCAAGGGAGAAAGCATTTTGATAATGACATGAGTATTTTCAAGGGGAACAAATTTTAATGCTGAGAGCGTGGCGCGACGTTTAAAACGCCCATTAGCAAACAAAACCTTCTTTGTGGCTAAATCACGTACTTGCTCCAGCCGTCCGTTATTGCTTATATAATCAGCCAAATGATTTGTCCATGCTTCCGCATAACGTACCGCACTG
>CAYFOB010000284.1:3081-5004 GCA_964344525.1 uncultured Thiomargarita sp. | reverse complement strand
TGCCTATAAAAATTAAGCTAAATCGAAAGGATTGCCGATTTGGACTGATATGCCAATCATGCAACAAATAGCCAGGTAAGCGTTGTTCTAATAAGTGCGCTTGAAAAACCTGCGGATAAGTACATTGTCCCCGCAAAGCACATTGACGACACTGTGCTTCAGAATAAATACATACACCACTCAAAAGTGCCTGCCCTAAAAAATCGCGTAACCAGCTGCCATAATAGCGGCGAGCTGGTGATGGATAAGTTGCCTTAAAACTTAAACCATAACAGCGAAGTCCGTGAAAGTCTATTTGCGAGTCCAACAACACAACCCCTTTTCCGTAGTCGCTGGTAAAAAATAACCCTCATGTTCCACTTTTCCATCCATTCGCACCAACACAGGCGAACTAAAACGTCGCCCAAATCCCGCTTTTTCATCATATAATCGTCCCACCCAAGGGCGTAGTGGCGCACCAAAAACGCCATCTAAAGCTGGGCCAGGCAAATTTAAGGCAGATACCTTGCGCCTCACATTCGCCCTTGATACCTGGATAAGTTGTTTCAGGTTTGAAGTCTTGACATTCTATTCGCCCAAAACCCGCCTTAATTTCTCCACCCAAATAACATTGATTGATCCATTCTGATAAAGGACGATTTTCTAATAAATCATTTTCATACCAAATGCCCCCTTTTAATCGTGTAGGCTCACCGCGCTTTTCTCCACGTAGTTGATGAGCTGCAATCGCTTCTACTTCAAATAAAGCGCTTTTTATTGCAACACGGGTTTCTGGGTCCAAAGTGGCATGGTTGCTTGCAATTAAATAATGCGTTTCAATTCGTTGTTGATTTTGGTGAGGTAATAAAACCTTTTGTTTTTCAGCATCTTCAATAAATAAAGGACCACAACGCACATTATTGCGGATCATTTCTAAAGCCGCTTGAAAATCAGTCTCTTGTGCCCCTTTGTGTTTACCAATGACACTGGCTAAGGCGTAAACAAGTAAATGTCCAGGCACAAAACCATAACTTCGTGCTAATATCCCACAGCGTCCTGAGCCAATATGTAGGGGCGTTAATACTTTTAAGGTGATGACGGCAAATTGCATAATTTTTACCTAGCGAGCTTTGGCGTAATAACGCCCATAAATTAAAGCCATTTCTACTATTTGTTTGGTGAGTAACAAACGCTGCAAGGCCGTTTCTTCGGTTTCTGGTTCGCGTCTATGAGTTAATTGGCGATAATATTCTGGTAACAGAGGTGGTTGTTCTTCATTGGTCAGTTTGGCTGTGTAAAGTAGTTGAGTGATAGCGCGATGAATATCCTCAGCCGCTCTCACATCTATATCACGTTTACGGGTGACTAAAAACAATCCAAATGCAAATAATCCTTGTTCAGTCAACACCATTAAAGATTTCGTGATAAGATTTTCAGCCACTGTCACATCTGCTCCTATCATACGGGCAGCAGTTTCTGCGGCTAATGGTTCTAAATTTAGCATGTTTTTGCCCCCATTAAATTTGGCTGCATACGTCCAAAACCGCGAGTTGTCATGCCACCGATGCCCAATTGACAAGCTAAATTTAAAGCGCGAGTTACCACGTTTAGTGCAGCTGGATAGTGACTCTTAAACCGATTATCATCAAAATCGACTTGCCCAAGATAAAGCGTACCGCGTGGTGTCGCTTCATAAGTATATAATAAACCTTCTGCGCCAGCACCTGTTTCAAAATCAATCGAAACAGAAGTGCGCGTTTCTAAATTGGCATTGACGATGGAAGGAAATAAATTTTCATGCACTAATACCAAATTGTTTTGAATATTGGCGGTGACGCCATCAGGTAAAGGAATTTTCGCTTTTTCTGTTTCTAACAGCATCCATCCTAAATTCAAGCGTGGATAAAATTTAGTCGCGCTAGATTGTACCAAAATGTTATTCAG
>CAYFOB010000284.1:445-3059 GCA_964344525.1 uncultured Thiomargarita sp. | reverse complement strand
CACATTTTGACAACCGGCTTGTTCTAATAAACGTGCTGTTGTTACCCAACGAGGTCCTGACAAGGTGGCGACAGGAAAAGCAAGAATTTCGGCATCACGAAATGACACCACCCCAATTTGGGCTTTCCCTTTTTCATCTCCTTCTGCATAACCAAAATATTTGGCAATGGGATCCTCTTCTCCTTTGTGAGGGCGTTTTTCATTTTGGGCATCTAGCGTCTGACGTGCATAGTTAATTGCTTTCTCTCTTTCGCTTTCATCTGGTATTGAATAAATAGCAGCTGCACGAGTGACGCCGTTAATTGAGCTACCAGGGATTTTTGGTAAATTGGTACCAGCATCACGCAAAATGGTATTATCCACACGCCCTAGGCGATAACCGCCTGCGCCAATATGCGTTGGATCTAAAGCATATAAAAATAAACAGTGTTGTTTCATAATTCATTATCCCTTTACTTCGACAGATTTTTCCACAAATTCAGCCCATTCAAAGGCATCAAAAAAGCGTCCATCGTCTAACATAGACAAAATATGATGCCGTTCATGCGTATTTTCTGTGCCAGGCAAATAACGCAACAAAATATTTTCGACATGACTATGCCAAGCTTTGCGCCCTTGTTCTCGCAATTTTTTTGGCGCATCGCGCACCCATTTTTCATAATATTCAACCACTTGTCCAAAAATCATTTTGCGACGAGTACCATCCCAACCTTTTAAAGTCTCAGGTACCAAATTGAGAATTTCTGGAATTTGTTCCA
Source organism: uncultured Thiomargarita sp. (assembly GCA_964344525.1). Classification (GTDB taxonomy): domain Bacteria; phylum Pseudomonadota; class Gammaproteobacteria; order Beggiatoales; family Beggiatoaceae; genus CAYFOB01. The sequence continues at coordinate 2,301 of CAYFOB010000284.1, read as the reverse complement.
GTAAATAAGGCGGACGACCAGGTTCACCTAAAATAAAGTGATAACGGCTACCTTGTTTATCATAAACCAGTTCATAGCGTCTGATGGTGCCTTATAACACGGAAAAATCAAAGGTTGCGGGACGCAATTGGATAGTTTCGCCTATCTTTAAATCTGTGACATGTACAATTCGCCCAGGACCTTCCTCCCTAGAGGTACAAATAACATGGGGATACCATAAGTCTTCTTGACTTGGATCGCTGGTGTTTAAATCCATTGTCCAAGCAATTTGTCCACGAGGCGTTTGCCATGTCAAGCGTAACAAACCATTATTTAAAGTTTCCTTGTTGAGCAATTGCCATTCCTGCTGTGGTAAATTAGGGATACGTCTTTCCATGCGCCGCATCGCATCAAAGGCGACATACAAGGGAAATTTTTCAGAAAAGATTAAGGCGGATACATGAGGATTAAAACCCGCACGGACTTTACCTAAGCGAAATTGAATCATCTCATGGATGCAAGTTAAAGCTTCCCGCGCATCTTCAGCGGCAATGGCAAATCGAAAGCCTTGAGCATCTAAGGAGAAAGGTATTGCATAACCATCGGTTTTGATACTTATTTCAAACAATAAATTTTTCCAAAAATTGCGTAAATCATCCCAAATACGGGCAAGTCGTCCTGGTGAGGCGTGTTTACGCATTCCAAATAGGGCAAGACAATCACCTTTCTGGCGAAATAAGCCAGGTGACACAGATTCACGCAAGAAAAATTCTTCTACTATGCTTATAGCTTTTTCAGTCGCACTGCCTTCAACACGTCCATCTTTATCCTTTTTCCAAAAATCTAACCAGTAATCATCTCCTAAATAAGTTCGAGCATCATTAGCCATTTTTTTTGTAATAGCGGACTTAAGCTGTTCTTCAGATTGATTGCTTTGCAAGTTTATCAAGATTTCTTCCAGAAATTGTCCCAATTCATTTGGCGTTTTTGGGCGCTGTTTTAATGAGAAAGCTTTTGGGTTCAAATCATTGAACGGACGTGCGATTTGTGTCAACAATGCAGCCCCATTAAAAATATCTTGTGTATCAATTCGCACTGATACCAATACCACACGCACATTATTTTGATTGTCGTTGCGTTCTTCCCGCATGTCTTGTAAATTAAAAGTTTCTGGCGTAAATCCAAACTGATCATTCTGACGCGCTTGTTTCCAGCGAGTTCTATACTGTCTTCCATCTGCCAGCATGGTACAGTAATCACATAATCCTTGTGGTGGCTTGTATTTTTTTTCGTCTGTACTGAGACTTAAAACACTTTCATAAACATTTAATTCTCGTGCTTTGCCAGGGCGCAAACCACATTGTGGACAAATCTGTACTTGTCCTTCAGGGGATTGCCCCCATAAATTTTGTAATGCCTTTTCGCCTATTTGCACAATGACTTCACGCTGTCCTTGACTCTGAAAATTCAGGACTTCAGTATAATCAGTGAGATACAAACGTGGTTGTGTCCATGCAATTCGCACCGAGGTCCCTACACCCAATTCAGCTAATGCATTGATTATATGTGATTTTAATGGTTTAATGACAGATTGTTGGAATAAGGTTTCAGCTTGTTGTTCACCTTGATAAAAGCCTCCAACTGCTAAAACAACCCCGTCATCATCTTCATAAATGATATTACCAATGGGATAGTTGACTTCACATAATTGACGTAATTGTTTGACAGCTTTATCGCGTTGACAGCTTAAAGCGGTAAAAACCACAGGCTGTAATGCACCTTGTGTCAAACCCGCCCAATCCCAACGAATACCAAGCAAGCGAAAACGGATACGTCCTAATTTGGCAAAATCAAGCAAACCTTTATCATCTTGCAGA
>CAYFOB010000284.1:0-435 GCA_964344525.1 uncultured Thiomargarita sp. | reverse complement strand
TTTAAATAAACTGGCAGTAGAAAAACCGTGATGCCATAAAGTGACATCATTTGTTAGGCGACGTGTATCACCAAGTGCTTGCCTAAAAATAGGTTCTATTTTTTCTAAAAATGCTTGCCGACTCTTATTGACATGTTGGCAAGCTTTTGAGCTGAATAAAGTGTTGTTAATTATGTTTTCTGCTTTTTGCCACTCGACAGAACTCAGATTGTAAGTTTGTTTTTCATTGCCAAAACTATCAGCAATAAACGCGGCTCCTAATTTTTGTTCACCTGATTGAGTCTTACCAGAACCTTTATCAAAAGCAGAATCTCGCCAATCAGCGCCCACTGTGTAAATATCACCTAAAAGAGTTAATTCTGTTTCTGGAAATTTGCGAGTTGCATGATGTTGACGCAAGCCATCCCCTAAACCAAATCCTTTCACAGTATTAGG
>CAYFOB010000283.1:3170-5868 GCA_964344525.1 uncultured Thiomargarita sp. | reverse complement strand
AACTAAAGTTTGGACTCCTACCAGAAAATCCGAAAACTTGAACGTTTGAAGTATAATACAGAATATAGGGTTTATCAAGAATTTTTCGTCATAAAAAAATACATTTGGTAATTAATTATTGATATAGTATAAAAATGATTAAGCTTTCTGCCCTTTACTAAAAAATTAATTAAGTATTATAATGTGCAGTTTTCACTTAAAAATTTATAGGAGAACACGCTTTCAATGCCTCAAGTCCGTGTCAGAGAAAATGAACCTTTTGAAATAGCTATTCGTCGTTTTAAACGTGCCTGTGAAAAGGCTGGTACTTTAGCCGAAGTTCATCGCCGTGAATTTTACGAAAAACCCACTACTGTTCGCAAACGTAAGGCAGCTGCCGCTGTTAAACGGCATCTAAAAAAATTGAGTCGTGAAAGGCTGCGCCGAACACGTCCCCACTAAATTTTTTTATCCCCTCAATGGCTTTACAAACGATTGCCCGCCCTCAAGGGGTGGGTATGAATTGAAAAAACACTATGTCTGAATCTCTTAAACAACGAATTACTGAAGATATGAAATCTGCCATGCGTGCTAAGGAAAAGCAACGCTTAGGTGTGATACGTTTAATTCAAGCTGCGATCAAACAACGAGAAGTTGATGAGCGTATCAGCTTAGATGATACACAAGTGATTGTCGTGTTGGATAAAATGCTCAAGCAGCGGCGCGACTCTTTGGCGCAATATGAAAAAGCCAATCGCCAAGATTTAGCAAATCAGGAAGCCTTTGAAATCAAAGTGATACAAACTTACATGCCACAAGCTTTGAGTGACACTGAATTGGTTGACTTGATTGAAGCTGCGATAACCGCAACGGGTGCCGCATCTATTAAGGATTTGGGTAAAGTAATGGGGTATCTTAAGCCAAAAGTACAAGGACGTGCGGACATGAGGGCACTCAGCGCAAATCTCAAACAGCGTTTGAGTCAGTAATCAATTATAAGATATTTTAGAAAAATATTGAGCTATTAAAAACGATGAAATAATTTTGAACTGTGATTCTTATGATTTATGTGATTGATTTGAGGAAATCAGATCAATCACAGTTCAAATTATTTAGGGACAAGTCTATTGTACACACCGCCCAATACCATTCACATTTGAGCAGCCAAGTGGCAGGCGTTAAAAAAAATTTCATTTTCCAACAACTAATAACCAATAATGCCCATCTCTCGTAATTTTATCGACGAATTAATTACCCACGTTGATATCGTTGATTTAATTGGTAATTATGTGTCCCTTCGTAAAGTGGGTCAAAATTATACGACCTTGTGTCCTTTTCATAATGAAAAAACGCCCTCCTTTACCGTCAGTCCCGATAAGCAATTCTATTACTGTTTTGGTTGTGGCGCTCATGGCAGCGCAATCGGTTTTCTTATGGACTATGCCCGCCTCAATTTTGTTGAGGCAGTGCATGATTTAGCTTCCAATGTTGGTATTGAGGTTGTGTATGAGCAAGGCACCGCACCTGCCTCACTCTCCGCCTTTGATGATTTATATCAAGTGATGACACAAGCCGCACAATACTATCGGCAACAATTACGTCAATCCCAAGCTGCCATAAATTACCTCAAAAAACGAGGCTTAACTGGGGAAATTGCCCGTGATTTTGGTTTAGGCTATGCACCGCCTGGTTGGAACAATTTATTGAAAACATTGGGTACAAATACGGACATGCGGGATCGCTTGCTCAAAACGGGTTTAATCAAAGTGCATGATTCAGGTCGTCATTATGACCATTTTCGTGATCGGGTGATGTTTCCTATTTTAGACAGACGGGGACGTGTGATTGCCTTTGGTGGGCGAAAACTCGTCGATAACGAGCGCGAACCTAAATACCTTAATTCCCCTGAAACGGCTTTATTTCAAAAAAGCCGCGAATTATACGGTTGGTATTTCGCCCGTCAAATCCGCTCCTTACAAAGAATAATCGTTGTAGAAGGTTATATGGACGTGGTGGCATTGGCGCAATATGGCATACCTTATGCTGTAGCAACCTTGGGTACTGCGACTAGCATTGAGCATTTAACCCACTTATTTCGTAATCTCCCAGAAATTATTTTTTGTTTTGATGGTGATCAAGCTGGACAAAAAGCAGCTTGGCGAGCGCTAAATACGGTGTTGCCATTATTACAGGAGGGGCGTCAAATTCGCTTTGTATTTTTACCACAAGGATATGATCCTGATAGTTTGGTACGCTTTGAGGGCACAGAAAGCTTTAATAAGCGCTTAACGCAGGCAATCCCTTTGTCAAATTTTTTATTTGACACACTGATACGACAAGTTGATATGCACAGTGTTGACGGGCGTGCGCGTTTGGTCCAATTGGCTAAACCATTATTAAACCAGCTACCAATTGGACCCTATCACGATTTGATGTGGCAAAAACTCAGTGAATTAAGCGGTGTCAATATGACAAATTTGATGATGCTGGTACAATCAGCGCCCAAAAAACATCGCACCATTGGCGCGCTAACGGTGAATTTTCAAAGGCAGCGAAATTCTCATCGCTATCCTTTGGAATATTATCAAAGTATGATAGACCTTTCCCCCGTACATCAAGCGATTGTGTGCTTGTTACACAAACCTGTGCTATCTCAATCGGTGGACAATCTTAATAAAAAATTCTCTTTTTTGCAAGTATATATTATCTGTTTTGCCAA
>CAYFOB010000283.1:0-3160 GCA_964344525.1 uncultured Thiomargarita sp. | reverse complement strand
CAACAAGATATAAAACTATTATTAAATCTTATTGAATTTACAAAAATGAATCCTAATTTAACGTTAGGTGCAATTTGTGAACATTGGCGAGGAACAGAATATGAACAAACCATCAATCAGTTAGCAACACAAAAACCGCTCTTCACAAAAACTCATATCAATATAGATGAGGAATTTCGCGGTGCTATTAACCAATTGTATAAAGATTACGTGACTCAACGCCAAGCTGAACTACAAGAAAAAATAACAAAATTGACTGTTGAAGAAAGGCAGGAGTTGAATTCTTTACATCAATTTATGGGTCAAAAATCACACTAATATTAGTTATCTGCTCTCTGTTTATCTCAGAACGTGTTTAAACATTCTAAGTAACTGATAACTGATAACTGATAACTGATAACTGATAACTGATTATGAACCAAGAGCAACAGCAATCACAATTAAAATCACTTATCGCGAAGGGCAAAGAGCAAGGTTTTTTGACCTATCACGAAGTCAATGACCACTTGCCTGATGATATTGTCGAGCCGGAACAAATCGAAAATATTATCAACATGATTAATGACATGGGAATTGCAGTGCATGAATTTGCACCCGATGCAGATTCCCTATTAATTACTGATGCTCCTATTGCTGATGAAGATGCAGCCGAGGAAGCCGCAGCAGCGCTGGCTAATGTCGATAGTGAATTTGGGCGTACCACTGACCCAGTGCGTATGTACATGCGCGAAATGGGCTCAGTAGATTTACTGACACGAGAGGGTGAAATCAAAATAGCCAAACGGATTGAAGAAGGTTTAACCCAAGCGTTGTTAGCACTCGCAACCCATCCAGACATTATTGCAGAATTCTTAAAATTCTATGATAAAGTTGAAACAGGCGATCTTAAACTATCAGAAATAATTACAAGTTTCATTGACTACGGATCATCTAACGCTGAAGTATCTGAGATCAATAACAATAATGAGGATGCAGATGCTGAACTCATCGATGTCGATGCGAACAACGCTGCCCCCATTATTGATGAAACCGCGTTGGACCAAGAGGAAGCCTGTAGCCGCTTTGCCCGTTTACGCGAATTACATACCCGCCTGATGCAAGCAGAGGCAACGCATGGAACCCAATCAGCTAATTACATGCAATTGCGTCAGGAGGTGGCAGATTGCTTTTTGCAGTTTAAATTAGTACCCAAGGTAATTGACGAGTTAACGGCCAAATTACGCAATACAGTTGCCTTAATACGTGAACAAGAACATAAAATTCGAGATATCTGTATTGACAAAATCGGCATGAATAAAAAAGAATTTCTTTCTTCTTTTAAAAACCATGCCACCAATCCACATTGGGTTTCCTTGCTCTTGACGACTGGCAAATCTTATATTGCCCCCTTAAAGCAATACCGAGAAGAATTGATACAAACGCAAGAAAAGCTGATTGATTTAGAAAGACAAAGCCGCTTGAAAATTGCAGACATCAAGGAAATTAATCGGCGCATGTCAATTGGTGAAGCCAAGGCACGACGGGCAAAAAAAGAAATGATTGAGGCCAATTTGCGCTTGGTTATCTCAATTGCCAAAAAATACACCAATCGTGGTTTGCAATTTCTTGATTTAATTCAAGAAGGCAATATTGGTCTCATGAAAGCTGTGGACAAATTTGAATATCGGCGTGGTTACAAATTTTCGACTTATGCAACCTGGTGGATTCGGCAAGCAATTACACGCTCAATTGCAGACCAAGCCCGCACTATCCGTATTCCGGTTCACATGATTGAAACAATTAACAAACTCAATCGAGTTTCACGACAGATTTTGCAAGAAAAGGGTCGCGATCCTACCCCGGAAGAATTGTCTGAGCGCTTGGAAATGAGTGAAGAGAAGGTACGAAAAGTGCTCAGAATTGCCAAAGAGCCTATCTCCATGGAAACGCCAATCGGGGATGATGAAGATTCACACTTAGGAGACTTTATTGAAGATACCAGCATACAAGCGCCCCTTGAGGCGGCAACTTTTGAAGGTTTGCGGCGTGCGACGCAGGATATGCTATATGGTCTAACTTCCCGCGAAGCAAAAGTGCTGCGTATGCGTTTTGGGATTGATATGAATACTGATCACACTTTAGAAGAAGTAGGCAAACAATTTGATGTTACTCGTGAGCGTATTCGTCAGATTGAGGCAAAAGCCTTGCGCAAATTGCGTCATCCTAGCCGTTCTGAACCGTTGCGTAGTTTTATTGAATGGTAAGTTGGAAAGTTTTTTTTGTCCCAAACTAAAGTTTGGGACAGATGTACAAAAGTTATCATTCTGATGAGTCACCAGACTCATAATTTCTGGTCAAATGTATCGCAAATTCGTTAAAAAACGCGGCTAAATCATTGCGGTTTACTTTTTCATCTTGAAGCTGCCCCAGCTCTTGGCTGAGCAGATTGGTCATATTGTCATTTTGCTGGCGCGTTTGCAAAGCCAGTTCTTGAATTAATTTATGCGTTTGTTGGCGCAGCGTCTTGATTTCATAGCTCAATTTGTCATCCAATTGTGTGATACGATTGGTCATCTCATTTTTGGTGAGCTTGAGCTCATGTTCCAAATTATGAACAGCAGATTGATGTTCTTGACGGTCAAGCTTGGCAGCATCACTCAAACCATCAATTTCGCCATTGATTCGCTCCTCAAGTGTTTTGAGTTGATCCGACATCTCCTCGTGCAATTTCTGGTGATCCAGATTAACACGCTCTTCAAGGCGTTTAAAACGTTTATCAGAATCGCGTACATGTCCTCCAAACAACAAATCACGTACTTGTTCGATATTACCAACTTTAGCCTCCATCTGATCGGCATAATTCTTGCTATTATTAAGATCTTCCTGTTGCAAACGATTTTGGGCGACTTGTAATCTTTTTTCAAGTAGCTTTGTGCTGACCGAACTGGGACCCTGGGATTTTTCAAACGGTGATTGATCTTCTGTTGGGGGTGTGATAGAGACAACGTGGGGTTTTTCAAACTGGTTTGGGTTTGATGTTGTCTGATAGGACCAAGGTTGTTCTTTATCGTTGCTCATTTTGATAGGTTTTCCATGTAATTATGTGATTGATTTGAGGAAAAAATCCGCATTAGCACTTAGAGGCTGTTTTGGAAAAAATGAAAAGTCTTTTTCAGAAAAC
>CAYFOB010000282.1:4118-5905 GCA_964344525.1 uncultured Thiomargarita sp. | reverse complement strand
GGGCTAGAATCACTCGGGATTTAGACAATTTTTTAGGAATATTATCCAACCACTTGTGAAAATGACGAAATTCTGTTTCTCTACCGACCAACAGTTCAGGTTCACCTATTTTTTCAGTTAAGGGATATTGCATATTGCTTTTCCTTTCAGTAGAAGTATTGCAAAGCGCTGCTTTGCACTCCAAAGCAATAAAAGAAATTGGAGTGCAAAGCTTAGCGAAGCGCTTAACTTAATGGCATACCTCGATTATGGGCTTCTTGAAAAGCCGCTAATGCTTCGGGATAGGTAGCAATCGCCTCAACCAATTCACCTTCACTGGCTGTTGACCACATCCTATTGAGCAAACGCTCACCTTCCGCCACAGCAATCAAAACGTCTACGCCTTGATTTTTACCCAGCAAATGGATGATTTCATGTTGGGCAGCGACAAAGGGTAAGACATAGGCATCAAGCAAGTTGTTTACTTGCTTGGCAATTTTCGTTCCATCAAGTTTGTGAATATCATCTCCCATGCTTTGCATTTCTGTTAATAGCGTTTGCAATAATGCCATAGCATGATGGTTGGGTTGGTCAGTCCCCTTGTTGTCCACCGCTGCTATTCTTGCCCAACGTAATAACTGCAACCCTAGCAGCGCCAACACCACCGTTCCCGCATAAATAGGGAGCATGTCTGACCAATTGGCCCCCAGCGCCGGCAATTTAGCAGCACTGATTAAGGCGGCAATAATACCCACTAGAAACAACAAGGTTCCCATCACACGCATATTTAACCTCCTCCTGTTGATCGCAAAATTTCATAAATGGCATAACCAACACCCATCAATGCTTCACCAATGATCAAACCAGCAGCCAACGGCACAACTTTATTCTCTGAAAAAGCATCCCCCTTGCGTTTGGCAATACCCATTTGTGTCAAGCAGCCTAACCCATAGCCCAAGGTGATAGAAAATGGCAAATACATAGCCAAACCCATCAATATACCTAAACCCGCTATTGGTGCGGCACCGAGCAAAATACCTACAATGCCACCTAAAACAAATTTATCTGTGGGCACCGCATCATTTTGAATGCTCTCAATAATGCTCGTTAACACGGTGGCTTGGGGCGCGGGCAGCGCGGTATCTGGACCAAAACCATTTTGCCCCCCGCTACCGCTGTTCCAAAGTACAAAAAGAATGGCGAAAGCAATGACCACACCAAGCCATGATGTTGCAAATTGAACAATTTGTTGCTTAATAGGACGGCTACCCACCATAAATCCTGTTTTAAGGTCTTGCATCATGTCTGAACTTTGAGTGATGCCAACGGCGATAGCAAGCGTGACGATCAATGCGGCTGCAACGTTGCCATTGAGCACGACCATCATCATGGTGACAGAAATCAGCGCAATGCCAGAAACCGGTGTCATATCAGTCAACCCTGTACATTGTGCAACAATTAGCCCTGCTAATCCCAACCAAAGGGTGGCAAGTGCGGCAACCAAAACGGCTTGGGTGAGAGACACGCCAGGGGTACTCCATGTGGCAACAAAAAAGAACACAAGCGCTGCCCCAGCTCCCACTAAAAGAACCCAAAATGGCATCTCATCTTTGCCTATCATACTGCGAGAGGCTGTGCGCGTGGCAGAAGCCAGTGAATAAATAGCACTTCTAATAGCAGGAAAATTAACCACCACTTCCATTAATGCCGCGCCAATAAGGATACCAATACCCAAAGGACGCAACATTTCGCCATAAATAAAATCTATTAAATCCATCCCCTCCAAGCCGGTGGGTACCCAACCTGCT
>CAYFOB010000282.1:3813-4108 GCA_964344525.1 uncultured Thiomargarita sp. | reverse complement strand
TGAAACAGAAACAGGAGAAATAATCCACCAAGCCGCAACCCCCCCAAAAAAGAATGGCAACCCCGCCCGCCCTGCCAGTAAACCTGCTGCAAAGTTCATTGGCGACAAGTAAAGTGCGGGTGCTAAATAAGCAGGTAGCACACCAAAACTCAAATTGAGTTCTTCATACTCCAACAAGCCCGGGCTATCAAGCAAGCCGGAAATCATAATCAATTTCCATGATGCACTGAGCAAAAATCCAATACCAAGTAGTTTAGCCTTATCAATACCCGCCGAGCCTGAGCGGATGATGGTT
>CAYFOB010000282.1:0-3803 GCA_964344525.1 uncultured Thiomargarita sp. | reverse complement strand
CTGTTGGAAAACGGAGACGTTCTAGCTCAATTAATTGCTTGCGTAAGGGAATAATTACCACCACGCCAAGAATGGCACCGCCAATGCCAGCGAGTAGCAGGGGCCAAAGTGAAAATGTCACTTCACCTTGCCCATGCGCATTGAGCAAAAATATAACAGGCAAAACAAATATCACGCCAGTGCCTGCAGAGTTGATACCTGAGGCGATGGTCTGGTTAATATTATTTTCTACAATTGTGCCTTTGCGTAAAAAGCCGCGCAAAAATACATAACCTAAAATAGCCGCAATAGTTGATCCACCAATGGAAAAACCCAGTTTGAGGGCAATGTAGGCAAAGGCTATATTAAGAATGACGCCTTGAACAATGCCCAATAGCACTGCTGTGATTGTCAATTCTCGATAGGTATGATTACCAAACACGTTAGTTTACTCCTGTTTTAATTTGGTTTTCAAAATTTTCATAACCCCTAAATTAATCTGATAGACTATAATAATTTCTGTATAACCAGAAACAAAAAAACAAAAAAAATTATAACTTATTATTTGCAACTAATGATATAATTTATAAATAAAAAATAATTGATAAGATGAAATTGTTATTGCATAGCAATAAATTTCTTTTGACTCGTTAGATAATAATAAAATAATTCCTAACTTAAGTAAAAATTATGAAAACGCAACAAAAATCGTCTTGGCTTTCTAAAATCTCTGGACGATTTCCTTTGAGAGTCGTCCTGATTATACCTTTTGTTCTCCAACTTCTCGCGGTAGTTGGCGTGATGGGGTATCTTTCATTTAGCAGTGGTCAAAAATCGGTTAATGAAGTCACCACGGAACTACGCAACGAGATTACGGCGCGCATTGAGCAACATCTTTTCACTCATTTGAACACTGCACATTCAGTCAATCAAATGAATGCTGATGCCCTCCGTCTTGGGCTTTTGGATATAACAGATCCTATTGCGGTACAACGCCATTTTTGGCAACAACTTCAACGGCTTGATACGGTGAGCTATGTCTCGTTTGCGAGTGACCAAGGAAATTACATTGGTGTAGAACGTAGAGAAGACAAGACAGCTGCCATTGGCGAGAAAAAGGATGATCAATTTTACCTTTATACCGAAACCGCTGAATATCTCGCTGATGATCAAGGCAATCAAAAGAAACTAACCAGCACCATAGAAAATTATGATCCGCGCAAACGTCCTTGGTATAAAGACACAGTCGCTGCGAATAAACCCATATGGAGCGACATTTATGCCTTGACTGATACGACAGATTTCACACTTTCTGTGACTCAGACAGTATCTGCTAATCAGCCTTATTATGATAACACAGGCACTTTTCGAGGTGTTTTGGGAACCGATATTTTTCTCTCACAAATCAGTGACTTTTTATCTGGTTTAAAAATTGGTCAAACAGGGGAAACGTTCATTATGGAACGTTCAGGGATGATTGTGGCTTCTTCAACCTCGGAGAAACCCTACAGCCTTAGTCCTGATAATCCAGAAGAAGTGCTACGGCTTAGCGCAAAGGATAGTGAAATGCCTATAATTCGCGCGACGGCTGAGTACTTGAACACACGCTTTGGTGATTTGAATCAAATCCTCAGCAGTCACCAATTGGAATTTCAATTGGGGGGAGAACGACAATTTTTACAAGTGCAACCCTTCCAAGATGAGCGTGGCATTGATTGGTTAATTGCAGTAGTCATACCACAAAGCGATTTTATGGAACATATTAATGCAAATACGAACTTTACAATTGCGCTATTTTTGGCGACTTTATTGGTAGCAAGCATTGTGGGCGTTTTCACTGCAAAATGGGTGGTAGAACCTATTGTTGATTTGAAATATGCAGCTTCAAAACTGGCCAGCGGTGAATGGGAACAAAGATTACCCACCGAGCGTTCTGATGAAATCGGTGGACTGGCTCAATCATTTAGAAGTATGGCGATGCAGTTGAAAGAACTTTTTGAAAATTTAGAACAAAAAGTCGCTGAACGCACTGCACAGTTGAGACAAAAAAATGAGTTGATTCGCAAAGTGTTTGGACGTTATTTGAGTGATGAAATTGTTGATACTTTACTTGATACCGATTCTGGATTGTCTCTAGGTGGGGATCGACGAGAAATCACCATTCTCACTTCTGATCTCAGAGGATTTACTGCCCAATCGAATCGTTTGTCACCAGAGCATGTCATTAAAATCATTAATATCTACCTAGCAGCCATGTCAGAAGTGATTAGCGAATATCAAGGAACAATTGATGAATTTATGGGAGATGGCATTTTAGTTCTTTTTGGTGCACCCATTGCTAGAGAAGACGATCCAAAACGAGCGGTTGCTTGTGCGGTTGCCATGCAATTGGCTATGAAGAAAGTCAATGAACAGCTTCAGGATTGGGGCTTTAACGCTTTGGAAATGGGGATTGGTGTGAATACCGGTGAGGTTGTTGTGGGCAACATTGGTTCTGAAAAACGCACCAAATATGGCGTGATAGGTAATGAGGTGAATTTAACCTATCGCATTGAATCCTATACCATTGGAGGGCAAATCTTCATTTCAGAATCGACTTTAAAGAAGGCAAACAACCTTGTCAAAGTTCAATCTGAAAAACAGGTAAAACCCAAAGGCATTAAACAACCTATCACGATTTATGAGGTGGGCGGTGTCGGTGGAGAATATAATCTGTCTCTGCCTAAAGAAGAAGAAATTTTTCTGCCTTTGAAGACAGAAATTCCATTCAAATACATTGTCCTTGAAGGAAAAAATGTTGGTAATCAACAATATCTTGGTGCTATTCTTAAACTGTCAGCTAAAAGTGCTTTAATTCGTTGCGAAGTGGAAAATGACTTGCTGCCTGAAGCCCTGAACAATATCAAAATTAACTTGAACATGCCCGGGAGCACAGCAACCAGCGAAGATATTTATGCTAAGGTGTTAAGCCACAAACCTGATGGTTTGCACATCCGTTTTACCAGCAGCATACCTGTGAACATTAAAGCAGAGATGGAGGCTTTGTGCCAATCAGGGTAATTAATTAACTTTTCTAAACGAAAAACCTGACAGGTTTTGGAAACCAGTCAGGTTTTTTGAAGTTATTATACTTCAAAACTATAGGAGATAGACCATGTCAATCAATTCCAGAACAATCGCAAAAATATTACGAGAACATTTTACCGGTGAAACGCCAATCATAAAAAATGAATTTGATCAAAAAGAATTTATTTCACAATTAAAATCTCAATTGGAAAAAATCAAAGGCGTTACCATATCACCTTATTACCGCTCATCTTGGGATGATGTGCAACCTGAGCGAATGTGTCATTTTTCTGTTGAAGATGAATCAAATTTCTATGACTACGATTCATTGACACTAAAATTTAACCAAGACAATAAGCTTGTTATAAGTAATTATAGCCACACTGCGATTGTTTATCAAATTGAACAAATTGAGACTTTTATTGATAAACTGAAATTGGAACATGAAAATAAAAAAGGGCATAAAATCAAGAAAGAAAAGATTAACAACCTGAAACAACAAGCAATCATTGGTAAGCTCAAAGAATTTGCGAAAGAAGATCAGTTTGATTTTTATACCATAGAATACCAAAGAAAATTGAAAGTTATCATTCGTATTAATGGGGGAAAAAAAGTCGAAATTGATGTACCCTATCAAGACTTTCAGAATACTTTAAAAAACATGCGTTCCATCATTCAGACATTAAATGAAATGCAAAAATCAGGGATTACTTTTAGACTAAGAGGCTGTTTTGGAAAAAAATGAGAGAAGACTCTTT
>CAYFOB010000281.1:0-5905 GCA_964344525.1 uncultured Thiomargarita sp. | reverse complement strand
TTACGCACTCTTGTTCACAAACCATAGGAGCAAAGCGTTGCTTTGCACTCCAAAATACGATTGAATTTTTTGGAGTGCAAAGCAACGCTTTGCTCCTTGTGAACGAGGATGCGTAACACCAGTTATTAAAAGAACTGATTGAAATAACCAAGGAATTGCTGCAACGAGTTGAATAGTTTCACATTATAATAGGGTTGTTGCGAAATAAAATTTGAACTGTGATTTATGTGATTTTTATGATGATTTTTTGAGCGTGATTTTTTTATCACATAAATCATATCAATCACATAAATCACAGTTCAAATTATTTGTAACAAATAAAAAAAATTAATAAATACATTAAAAATTTTGTGGGTTTTTATTGATAATATTAGTGTATCCTAATGGTCTCTCCTAAGAGACATTAATCAATTGTGGAGGAATAGCATGACTGATGTCGTTGCAACCAACCAGACTATTTTAGTCGTGGGGGGTGGAATTAGCGGGATGACCGCCGCGTTAGAAGCCGCTGAGTGTGGTAAGGACGTGATATTAATTGAAAAAAATCCGTCTCTTGGCGGGCGCGTGTCCCAATTATACAAATATTTTCCTAAAATGTGTCACCCAACTTGTGGCATGGAAATTAATCTGCGCCGTATTAAGGCTAATAAAAAAGTGCGCGTGATGACGATGGCTGAGGTGACAGAAGTCACTGGGGATACTGGTAATTATAGTGTCAATATTAACGTATCTCCACGTTATGTCAAAGAAAACTGTACAGCCTGTGGTGCCTGTCGGGACGCGGTTGAGGCCGAATTTGATGATGAATATAACTACGGCTTGAAAAAACGTAAAGGGGCTTATTTGCCATTTTTTATGGCTTATCCGCAACAGTATGTGGTTGATCCACGTCTCATTGGGTCTGGAGATGCTGATAAAGCGAAAGCGGCTTGTCAATATGATGCGATTGATTTAGACATGCAGGCGGAAAGCTTAACAGTTAACGTGGGCGCAATCATTTGGGCAACTGGCTGGAAACCTTATGATGCCAACAAAATTCAACCTTATGGTTATGATCGTATTCCTAATGTCATCACCAGCGTTGAATTAGAGCGCATGATGGATCCCATGGGACCCACTGGTGGTAAAATATTACGCCCTTCTGATGGAAAAGAGGCTAAAGATATCGCCTTTATTCAATGTGCTGGCTCGCGTGATCGCAATTATCTTAAACATTGTTCACGTATTTGCTGTACAGCCTCATTAAAACAAACCACTTATGTGCGCGAACAATACGGTGATGAAGGCAAGTCCAGTATTTATTATATAGATATTCGTGCCATTGACCGCTTTGAAGATTTGTACCATAAAGCCAAAGCTGACGACACCGTCTCCTTTATCAAGTCCAAAGTGGCAAATATTACGCAAGATAAAGAGACTGGCAATCCGATTCTACATGGCGTGGACACAGAAGGCTATCACCGCTATAGCAATCCACATGAATTAGTGGTGCTCGCTATTGGTATGGAACCAAGCGTCGATTTTAGCAAGTTTGGGGTTAGCCTCAATGAACACGGCTTTATTGAACAGGATCCTAGCAATGGTGGCATGTTTGGCGCAGGTGTCGCAACAGATGCTTTAGATGTTAATCGTGCGGTGCAAAGTGCAACAGCCAGCGCATTGCGTGCTATTCAAGTCGTTAATAAAGCAGCCGCCGCGGAGGGTTAAACAAAATGGCAGATAAAAAATTAGGGGCTTATATTTGCAAAGGATGTGGCATCGGTGAGCGCCTGGATACCGATCAACTCGAAAATGTTGCCAAACGTGAGGGCAAAGTCGGTGTTGCCAAACAACACGATTTTCTCTGTAACAGTGATGGCGTGAAAATGATTCAAGCCGATATTGAGGCTGGTGAAGTCAATCATATCGCCATTGCGGCTTGTTCCAGACGCGCGAAAACCGATGCTTTTAATTTTGAAAATGTGGCGATTTCCCGTGCCAATTTGCGCGAAGGCGTGATTTGGGTACGCCCTGACACTGATGATGCACAAGAAACCACGCAAGAAATGGCAGAAGACTATGTACGCATGGCTTGTGCCGAAGTCAAGTTTATGAGTTTGCCCGCCTCTAGCGGCGAACAAGGGCGGGTTGATCATGTGCTCGTTGTCGGTGGCGGTTTCACCGGTTTAACTGCAGCCCTTGAAGTGGCTAAAGCGGGTTATTTAGCCACGATTGTCGAAAAAAACGGAGAATTGGGTGGCACAGCAGCGCAGCTCTATAAACGCATTCCCACCCGTTCGCCATATGCCGAGCCCCAAGATAGCGGGATTGCAGATTTAATTAAAGAAATTGAATCCAACGACAAAATCACGGTGCATCTCAATTCCACGGTGACAAAAACCGAAGGTGCGCCAGGACGGTTTAGTGCTGATATTACCCAAGAAGGCGGTGCCAGCGAAACCAAAAACTTTGGTTCAATCATTCAAGCCAGTGGATTTAAGCCCTACGATGCCAGTCAATTAACAGAATTTGCCTATGGTAAAACCCCTGATGTTGTGGATCAATTGGGTTTAGAGGCTTTAGCCAAACAAGCGAATGGCGGTGCTATCAAGCGTCCCTCTGATGGTAAAGAAGTTAAAAACGTGGTATTCATCCAATGTGCAGGGCAGCGCAGTGAGAGAGAGGGACATTTGCCCTATTGCTCAGGACACTGTTGCATGACCAGCGTCAAACAAGCAATGTATTTCAAAGACGCTAATCCAGACATTGATACCATGGTCCTTTATACCGAACTGCGGATGCCAGGGGCTGGGGGCGAAGATTTTTATCGCAAAGGTCAAAATAAGGGAGTCACCTTTACTAAAGGGATAGCGAGCGAAATTGTGCCTGGATCAGGTAACGTCTCTGTTAAATTTAAAGACTTAATTCTTAATGAAGAAATCAGTTACGACACAGATTTAGTGGTCTTAGCGACGGGTATGGTGCCTAATGCGGGTATCAACATTGATATCCCTGTTACTGAAGAAGAAAAAACCGAGGAAAAAATTGATACTGCCACCCTCTCGGCTAAATCCATCCTTAATCTGGAATACCGCCAAGGTCCAGACATACCACAGCTAGTCAATGGTTTTGCAGATTCCCATTTTATCTGTTTTCCCTACGAAACACGTCGTACTGGTATTTATGCTGCAGGCCCCGTGCGCCGCCCAATGGACATGGGGCAAGCGACTGAAGATGCCGCTGGTGCTGCTTTAAAAGCGATTCAAGCACTGGAAAATGCAGCCCTTGGGCGTGCCGCACATCCGCGTTCTGGTGACTTGAGTTTTCCCAGTTTTCGCAAAGAAGGCTGTACGCAGTGCAAGCGCTGTACTGTTGAATGTCCTTTTGGGGCGATTAATGAGGATGAGCAACGCTATCCCATGTTTAATGAAGCACGCTGTCGGCGTTGTGGTACCTGTATGGGTGCCTGTCCAGTGCGCGTGATTGCTTTTGAAAATTACTCGGTGGATAGCGTTGGGCAAGCCATCAAAGCCGTTGACATGCCGGACGAATTTGATGAAAAACCGCGTATCCTCGTATTGGCTTGTGAAAATGACGCTTATCCCGCATTGGATATGGCAGGCATGACACGACAAGAATATAGTGCCTTTGTACGCATTGTCCCAGTACGCTGCCTTGGTTCAGTCAATACCATTTGGATCAGTGATGCGCTGAATAGTGGATATGACGGTATTATCCTCATGGGTTGCAAAAAGGGAGACGATTACCAGTGCCATTTTGTGAAAGGCTCAGAAATGGCGCACTATCGTATGAGCAAAATCGGCGATACTCTGCAACAATTGCAATTGGAAACTGAGCGGGTGCAAACTTATGAAGTGGCGATTACTGATATCCAGCGGGTACCCCAAATTATCAACGACATGGCAAAAACCATTGAAGATATTGGTATGAATCCATTTAAGTTTTAAATAGTGGTATATTTTCTGGTTCCCACGCGCTGACGTGGGAACCCATTCTCGACGCGCCATTTTTAAATGGAGTCACCCGCCACCAAGGAGACTTTTTTTATGAGTATGACACAGCAGTATCGCAACAATTTTCTGCGTGAAGTAGAAGCCAATGTAGAAGAAGGGCAATGGGTCAAAATGTGCATGCAATGCGGCGTGTGCAGTGGTTCCTGCCCATTGGGTCCACATTGGGATCATCCCCCACAAGAAATTTTTATGATGATTCGCGCTGGTAAGCGTGATGAAGTGCTTGGCTCCAGTTCCATGTGGATGTGTACATCCTGTTACAACTGTATTGCACGTTGTCCACGCGAATTACCCATTACACATATCATGCATGGTTTGGCACACTACGCCAAGCGATTGGGACTTGTGCCCAAAAACCAACCCACCCAAAAATTTGCTCAATTATTTTGGGATAACATGTTCAAAAAAGGGCGCGTCAATGAGCTCAAATTGGGTTTGAGTCTGTACTTTATGAATGGCTTTGCAGAAGGCATCAAAACCTCTCTGAAAATGCAAAAGATTGGTCTTGGTATGCTCAAAGCCAAGCGCATGAGTCCATTTGAAATTTTTGGTGGACATAGCTGTAAAGACAGCAAAGGCTTGCAGGCGATTTTAAACAAAGCCCGTGAAATCGAAGAAGCGAAAGCTGCAAAATTCCAAGGCTAAGGAGACTGATAAATATTATGGCTAACAGAGAATACTCCTTTTATCCTGGTTGCTCCTCACAAAAAGGCGCATCCTCTTCCAACCAGTTACGTTCAACGCAAACTATTTGTGAAGAATTAGGTATTCAACTGAACGAAATTCCAGATTGGAATTGCTGCTCAGCTTCCATAGGCTACGCAGGTGGTGGCGAATTACCACGTATCGCTTTATCAGCACGTAACATCGCGCTGTCTGAACAACATCATCCAGGTAAAGATGTGGTTGCCACTTGTGCAGCCTGTTGGTTAGCGACTCGTGAAGCCGATGAACGTTTGAAAGAAAACAAGGACTTGATGGCGGAAACTAATGAAGCCTTAAAACAAGGTGGTTTAACTTTCAAAGGTGAGAAAAAAATTCGCCACATGGTTGAAGTGCTGATTGAAGACATCGGCTATGAAGAAATGAAAAAGAAAGTCAAAAAGCCGCTGGAAGGTCTCAAAATTGCGGGCTATGTGGGCTGTCAAACCAATCGCCCCTTTGGCATTGACGGCGAATCCTTTGAAAATCCAGTGTACCTGGACAAAATGATAGAAGCGCTGGGTGCTGAAGCGGTGACAAACTACGACAAAAAAGTGTCCTGTTGTGGCGGCGCATTGATGTTCTCAGAACCTGAAAAGAGCCAAGCCTTGGTGAAAGATATCATTGAAGCCGCTTACGACGGTGGCGCTGATATGATTGTGACCCCCTGTCCCGTGTGTCAAATGAATACTGAGGCTTACCAAGAACAAATCAACCAGAAATATGGCACAAAGTTTAATATGCCGTCGGTTTATTACAGCACCTTGATGAGCGTCGCTTATGGCAGAAGTGCCAAAGACGCTGCTTTAGATGGACAAATTATCAAAGCAACGAAGTTAGAGGAAATTGCTGCGAAGTAATTTCATTTGAAAACCTTCAAGGTTTTTAAAACCTTGAAGGTTTAAAGCAACGTATCTATCGCAGGCACTTATCAAATGCATGCTCTCCTGCTTTCTTGGCGATTTGGTAGCAAGCCAATCCTTCACAATCACCGCTGATAACAGCTTACAAACCTCACTCGACAGAAGCACCTATCACACCACCTAAAAATAACTACAAGGATTACTTTTAAAAAAGGCCCACCGCTTGCGCCACCTCATCGGTGGGGTTTAAAAGTAATCGCTTTCCGTTATTCATTAAGTACTGAATCATAAGTTTTCAGGTATTTTGGAGTCCAAAGCAGCGCTTTG
>CAYFOB010000280.1:0-5914 GCA_964344525.1 uncultured Thiomargarita sp. | reverse complement strand
GCAACATGGTTTCAATCTCATGCGGTGCAAAACTCAAATCGACCTTAAAGTCAATCGCAATATTCCAGGGGCTGTTATAAGTCTCATCAGGGCTGATTTTTCGTTTAAGGGTTTTTATATCATGTACTCCTGCCAAAATGACTGATTGGAAGGTGTAGTCACGTCCTTCCTTTTGTTGTAAATATTTGTTTCGTAACAGACTCAAAAAATCTAAAAAGAGTCGGTTGTTGCTACTTTTGTCTACCTCATCAATCAATAGCACTAACGATGTTTGAGGCAACATGTCCCGCTTAAGTTTGGTAATAAATTGTGAGAGCAGAGGCAAAGTGTTGGTATTTTTCAAATATTGGGTGGTCAATTGCGCCAGTTCTGACAGGTGTAAAAACTCAAATTCTTGGATAAACATCTCCAGAAAGAGCCGTACAAATTTATCAACATGTTGATGTGTCTCACTATCAATACCCTCAAAGCTAATCTTTAACGCCACATAATCCTCTCGCAGATTCAATGCGTTGTTGAGCAGAAATAGGGTAGTTGTTTTGCCAAACTGACGTGGGCGATTGATAGTGAAATACCGACCTTTTTCGACAAAGGCAATAATCTGCTTCAATTTATCTGAATTATCGACCATGTAATGATGGTTGGGAATACATAAACCAGTATCATTAAACTCTTTTTGCATTATTTTCTCCAAATTCTTTAGCGTCAGACCCACACGGCAAAAATCTCCTTATCCTGAAACGAAATTTTTTCCTCCTTATATTTTTTACCTTTGTTGAAATCATAAATCAGCAAATAGCCCTCGCTTAGCGAGTAAATATCCAAATAGTCACTTAACTGTTCCAAGCCTCGTTGATGATATTTTTCCCCATACCACAGCTTAAGTTCAATAACATATCGTTTATCTTGATAAGTGATAACGATATCCATGCGTCGTTCATCTGCCACAATGGGTTCTTTGAAGTCAAATCCTTTGCCATTGAGGATGGGTCTAAGAAAAGCCAAAAACAATAAGCGCCCAGAATTTTCCAAAAATTTCGCCTCCTGGTTGCTGTAATGCTCCTTCATAAAAACTTGAAATCGACGTAGAATAGTCACCACATCCAACCCGTCGTCGTTATAATAGTCTGGTTGCAAGGACAACAACGACTCTGCGGTTTGGGTGAGTGATTTGGTCACCATATAACTATAAATCCGTTGCTCATAGATGCGATTGTGGATTTGACACTTTTTAGCTGACTCTTTAAAAACACCGTAGAGAGACCCCAAATTGATAACTGGAACGGTGATATTGAACGGAATACCTTGACCATTAATCACCAAGTTAAAGACATTGTTATACAGATCTTGGTTGTTTTCCAAATTTTTGATCAAACTATCAAATAAGGTGGTAGTGTACCCCTCATCCACAATCATTTTGAAGGCGGCTTCCACATCATCAACCGACCAATTTTTCTCAACCCGATTTGAGAGAATTTCTTCATCTATAAATTTACACAGCTTACTAACCAAGTAGGGATAACCAGAAGTATAATAATATAATCGTTTCGCAATCGCCGAAATATCAAACGATATCTGCTTATCCTGGCTATAATCCTGCAACATGGTTTCAATCTCATGCGGTGCAAAACTCAAATCGACCTTAAAGTCAATTGCAATATTCCAGGGGCTATTGTAGCCAGAAGTTTCATTGGGGCGGATTTTTCGTTTAAGGGTTTTTATATCATGCACACCCGCCAAAATGATTGAGTGAAAAGTCTCTTCCCCCTCGTTTCGATGTAGATATTTATTCCGTAACAAACCTAAAAAATCTAAAAACAGTTGATTGTTGCTACTTTTATCCACTTCATCTATCATCAACACCCATGATTTGGAAGGCATTGTTCCCACCAGCTTTGTGATAAAGCGAGATAGCGCAGGCAAGTTAGTGATTTTGCGGCGATGTTCGGAAATAAATTGGCTCGTCTCTAAAAACTTCAAAAACTTAAGACGAGAGGCTAGCATGATCAAAAATTCCCTGATAAAGCTTTTCTGATGTTGATGTGTCTCACTATCAATACCCTCAAAGCTAATCTTTAACGCCACATAATCCTCTCGCAGATTCAATGCGTTGTCGAGCAAAAACAGGGTAGTTGTTTTACCAAACTGACGTGGGCGATTGATAGTGAAATATTCGCCCCATTCCACAAGTTGAATAATTTGCTTAATTTTGGTAGAGCTATCAACCATGTAATGTCGATTAGGAAGACAGATTCCTGTATCATTAAATCTTTTTTGCATTATTCTCTCCAAATTCTGTCCCTAAATAATCTGAACTGTGATTGATTCATCACAAAAATCACAATTCAAAATTATTTAGGGTCCAAAAAATTTGTGACTGGGCACTTATGGCGTAAGTACCGTATTTTGTATAATGGAACTTTGTTCAGGATAGTCAAGCGTATAATGCAAGCCTCGACTTTCATGTCGAAGTTGGGCGGAGCGAATGATCAAATCGGCTACAAGGCTGAGGTTGCGTAATTCAAGCAAATCATTAGTCACACGAAAATTGCGGTAATATTCTTGGATTTCGCTGCGTAATAAATCAACACGACGCTTAGCGCGTTGCAAACGTTTGGATGTACGCACAATACCAACATAGTCCCACATAAAACGACGTAATTCGTCCCAATTATGTGAAACCACCACTTCTTCATCAGAATCGGTGACACGGCTTTCATCCCATCCAGGTAACGACGGGGGTGTGGGAATGTCATTTAATTGCGTCAAAATATCAAGGCTTGCTGCATGCGCAAACACTAAACATTCTAGCAAAGAGTTGCTCGCCATACGATTCGCCCCATGTAAACCAGTAAATGCAATTTCTCCTATGGCATATAATCCTTCAAGATCAGTACAACCATGGTGATTTGTCATTACACCACCACAAGTGTAATGAGCGGCAGGAACGACAGGAATGGGCTGATTCGCCATATTAATCCCTAAGGCAAGGCAGCGGTTATAAATATTAGGAAAATGCTCAACAATAAAAGATTTGGGTTTGTGGCTGATATCAAGAAATACATTGTCGCAACCTAAACGTTTGATTTCATTGTCGATAGCGCGTGCAACAATGTCACGAGGCGCGAGCTCAGCGCGTGGATCATAACGATCCATAAAAGCATCGCCATTGGGCAATTGTAATTTGCCCCCTTCACCGCGCACAGCCTCGCTGATTAAAAACGATTTGGCTTCGGGATGGAACAAACAAGTTGGATGAAATTGAATAAATTCCATGTTGGCAACACGACAACCGGCACGCCAGGCCATTGCAATCCCATCGCCAGTTGCCACATCAGGATTGCTGGTATACAAATAAGCTTTACCTGCGCCGCCAGTCGCCAATGCCACAAATCGAGCGCCAATCACAATGACTTTGCCCGTTTCAATATTCAACAAATAGGCCCCCAAACACCGAGAGGTGGATAAGCCCAATTTGGCGCCAACAATCAAATCAACCGCAATATGGTTTTCTAAAAAACGGATGTTGGGGTGGGTATTCACTTTGAGTGACAAGGTTGAGGTAATCGCACGTCCTGTGGCATCATCTGCATGTATAACACGGCGATGGCTATGCCCACCTTCACGGGTCAAATGGTAGTTAATATTTCCATTTGAATCAGAGATTTGGGTAAAAGGCATGCCTTGCTCGATGAGCCAAGCAATCCGCCCTGGACCTTCGGAAACGGTGAAATTGACAATATCAGGGTCACATAATCCCGCGCCAGCATTAAGGGTATCTTTCACATGCGAATCTAGCGAGTCATCTTCACTCAGTACTGCAGAAATCCCACCTTGGGCATATTGAGTGCAACCACTTTCAAGGGTTGCTTTTGATAAAATGACAACTTTGGCATGATCCGCCAACTCCAACGCGAGGCTGAGACCTGCAGCACCGCTGCCGATAATTAATACATCAGTGTTGGCTGGTTGAGTCATGGTGTGTGTCCATTTTTGTAGAAATAAAATATTATGGCATATTACTGCGAGGCTCAGTACTTTGTTATACTTAAAATGGAATAAACGTGTGCTAAAATTGTTGGGTTGTTAGAGCTGAACCTGGAACAACTCGAATATTGGAAAAAACGAGGACTAACCATGAGAGACTATTTATACAAATACATATCAATACCAGCTTGCTTGATTGTTGCGCTATTATCTGCCCAACTTTCAGCGCAATCATTGCCTGATTTTACTCAATTGGTAGAACAGTATAGTCCCGCAGTGGTTAATATCAGCACCACCGCTAAAAAAGCAAAAAAAGATGCGCCCCTTCACCGAGAGATTCCGGGTATTCCTGAAGATTTTCAGGATTTTTTCCGCCGCTTTTTTGAAGAGGAAAATGAACAAGAAGAGCCACGTTCCGCAACTTCGCTTGGCTCTGGCTTTATTATTTCTAGTGATGGCTATGTTGTCACCAATAACCATGTTATTAGCGACGCCGATGAAATCATCGTGCGTTTAACTGATCGCCGTGAATTTGTGGCTAATTTGGTGGGTACAGACAAACGCAGTGATATATCCTTGCTGAAAGTCGATGCCACCCATTTACCGACTGTCAAACTCGGTTCATCAAGTGCGCTTAAAGTGGGTGAATGGGTTTTAGCAATCGGCTCACCATTTGGGTTTGAACACTCAGTCACCGCTGGCATCGTTAGTGCAAAAGGCAGAAGTTTGCCGAGTGACACGTATGTACCCTTTATTCAAACTGATGTGGCAATTAATCCTGGAAATTCCGGTGGCCCTTTATTTAACTTAAAAGGCGAAGTGATTGGCGTCAACTCACAAATTTACAGTCGCACCGGTGGATTTATGGGCTTATCCTTTGCCATCCCGGTTGATGTGATGAAAAATGTGGTTGCACAACTCAAAGATAGTGGCAAAGTTTCACGCGGCTGGTTAGGCGTATTGATTCAAGATGTTAACCGTGATTTAGCGAAATCATTTGGCATGGAAAGACCGCAAGGTGCTTTGGTTGCTAAGGTTTTATCTGACAGCCCGGCGGCGGCAGCCGAATTTAAAGTGGGTGATATTATCATCAAGTTTAATGGTAAACATGTAGAACGCTCTGCTGATTTGCCCCCTATTGTTGGTAACACCAGAGTGGGTTCAACAGTTGATGCTATCGTGATACGGCAAGGCAAAGAAGTGATAGTGCCCGTTACCATCGGTGAATTGCCAGCTGAAGGCGACATCGAATTAGCAATCACCCGTAAAGGAAAACAATCAGCATTCAGCCACCCTTTGAAAATATTTGTTACCAATTTGGACGAAGAAAAACGGGAAAAACTGGGTATCACCGAAACTGACGGTGGGGTACTTGTGCGGCGTATTGAATCAGGACCTGCGCAGGTTGCTGGTATCCAGAAAGGTGATGTTATTTTGATGATAGATAACATTGATGTTGAAAATGTCGCTCATTTCAAAAAAATAATCGATGACAAAAGTGGAAAAAATGTACCGATACTCGTACATCGGGCTGGTTCTCCACTCTTTTTGGCATTAACAATCCCAGAAAAATGATAACCAAACCAACATTGACACTCTACACACGAGTAGGGTGTCACCTTTGTGATGAGATGAAGCAACAATTGGGACGGTTTCAACATCTTTCTATAAATATCGTGGATGTTGACACAGACAATGATCTCAAACAACGCTATGGTGAACGAGTGCCCGTTTTGGCCGCAGGGGATCAGGATATTTGTTATTCTTATTTGGATGAGGACTTGTTATTAAAATATTTAGCAAAGATTAAACTTGTCCCTAAATAATCTGAACTGTGATTTTTTCATCACCTATCATCACAAAAATCATAAGAATCACAGTTCAGGATTTGATGTTTTGACTTATCCTTTATTATCCGTGTAGTGCA
>CAYFOB010000279.1:2059-5948 GCA_964344525.1 uncultured Thiomargarita sp. | reverse complement strand
TATGAAACATATAATTTAAAATGACTTATTACCTATAAATTTGCCAAAAACTTGATCATCAAGTTATTAGGTGCCTGTTCACAAGTTTTACCGCATTTTGAAAAAAGAAGCAACACTTTGGGCATCTGTTTCCCTTCGCTAAGCTTCTTCCTCCTTGCATACCTGAAAATTCATGGTTCAGTACTTAGATGTTCAAAAAAATAATTTCCTGCCCATTTCTTCCAGGTGTTACTCTTCATTCGCGCAATAAAATCATACAATCTTATCCATTACCTCATTGATAAAAAAATAAAAAATTATGCATTTATTCGTGCCACATACAATTTTTTATCAATAGTTAAAAAATTTGCTTATAGATGCAAAAGATATACTAATATGGAATAAAAATTGCAATATTATTCAGTTAGGCAATTTTTGCGCCATACTTTTTAAATTTTATGGAAATTGGAATTTTAGTGGTACTGCACTTTGATAAGAATTGTATTGCAGGACTACTAAGGAACGTGCATGAAATAACTTCGTCAAGACCTGCCAGGTTAAAACCAAACAGTTCCAGAAAAAAGGCACTGCCGAATTTTGGCTTGACCTGGTAGGTTTGGGTTTAACCTGCCAGGTCTGGGTTTGAGTTGACGAAGTTATTTCATGCACGTTCCTAAAAATCGGAAATAAATATTAATGATGCTATTAAAAAATCTCAATCCTGATAAAATATTTGTGGCACCCCAAACTCCAGAGGAGGAGTTATTGGCAAGAATTTGGGTTTCCGTTTTGGGATTAGAACAAGTTGGTATTCACGATAATTTCTTTGAGTTGGGCGGTAGTTCTCCACTGGCTACCCAAGTCATTTCACGGATACGTGATATTTTTTTTGTAGACATGCCACCGCGCAGCTTGTTTGGATCACCAACAATAGCAGGTTTGTGCAAACTCCTGCATCAAGTTCGCCATGGCAACACTTTACCACCAATCACGCTCGTGAATCGAAACGAACCACTGCCCCTATCTTTTGCCCAACAACGCTTCTTAGCCCAATTGAAAGGCCCCAGTGATAATTTTTACAACATGCCACGGATATTTCGCCTTGAAGGGCGGTTACATAGTGACGTGCTCGAACAAAGTCTTGCTGCGCTAGTGCAGCGTCACGAGTGCTTACGGACTTGTTTCCCAACAATCAAGGGCACCCCTGTGGCCTATGTTTCAGTTATCAATTATCAGTTATCAGTTATCAACTTACAAGAATTACCGCCAAAAGAACAAGACCTCGAAGTGCAACGATTAATTAACGAAGAGGTTCAACGCCCCTTTGATTTATTCAATGGTCCCATATTCCGGACTATGTTGTTACAATTAGGCGTTGAGTCACACTTCCTGCTAATCAACACACACCACATCATTTTCGATGAGTGGTCGACATGGATATTTTATATTGAATTATCAACACTTTATAAAGCATTTATCCAAGGCCACCCCTCCCCTTTGCCACCCCTGCCCATTCAATATGTTGATTTTGCTCATTGGCAGCGGCAATGGTTGAGGGGGGAATTTCTTGACAAACAACTCGATTATTGGAAACAACAATTGGCAGGCCTTCACACAGGGCTTAAATTACCTACAGATCATCCGCATCCTCAGGTTCAACGGTTTCAGGGAGCGAAAATATGTAGGTCACTGTCACTTACTTTAACTGCACAATTGAGCCAACAAACAGAAACCACCCTGTATATGACCTTGCTGTCGGCCTTTGCCACCTTACTCTCCCGCTACAGCGGGCAAACTGATATTGTCATTGGCTATCCCGTCCCTAATCGCGCACAGACTGAAATCGAACCAGTGATTGGCTTTTTTGTGAACGTGCTGTTGTTACGTCTTAATCTTGATGGCAAACCACGTTTTGATGAAGTCCTCCAACAAGCGCGACGAGTGACTTTAGAGGCATATGCCCATCAAGATATTCCTTTTCAGCAATTGGTTGAAGAATTTCAGTTCAATAGAAAGACAAACCAGTCACCATTGCTTCAAATCATGTTGAAACAACAAACTATGCCGGTGGGTAGCTTGGAGTTGCCTGGGCTACAAACAGAGCTTATTATTCCAGAAAATTCAAAAACCGTCTATAATCTGACATTGACAATAGAAGAAACGAATCAGGGCTTGAAAGCCATATTAGAATATAACACAGATCTTTTTGAGTGTGCCACAATAGAACGCCTGTTCGGACATTTGCAAATTTTGCTTGAGGGCATTGTAGAAAATCCGCAACAATCCATTCACAAATTACCTTTGCTCACCGAAAAAGAGCGACAACAATTCATCGCTTGGAACGATACAGCGGTAGATTATCCCCACGATAAGACGATTGTAGACTTATTTGAGGCACAGGTAGAAAAGACACCACAAAATGTTGCAGTGGTTTTTGAAGGTCAACAATTGACTTACCAAGAATTAAATATTCGCGCCAATCAACTGGCACATCACCTTATATCCTTGGGTGTCAAACCAGAAATGTTGGTAGGTATTAGCATCGAGCGTTCTCTTAATATGGTAATAGGGTTGCTAGGGATTATAAAAGCGGGATGTGCATACTTTCCACTTGATCTAAATTATCCGACGGCGCGTTTGGCGTTTATGCTAGAAGATGCTCAAGTGCCTGTATTGTTGACTCAATCGGGCCTTAAAGAAAAATTGCCTGATCATCAAGCGTATGAGGTGTGTTTAGATAGCGATTGGGCGATGATTTCTCAGTTGAGTTCTGAAAATCCTGATAATGGCATTAAGCCCAAAAACTTGGTTTATGTGCTTTATACATCAGGTTCGACGGGACAACCCAAAGGTGTGATGATTGAACATCATAGCTTACTTAACCACAGTTTGGCCATTATTGAAAAATACCAACTGACCCCCAACGATAGTAATTTACAATTTGCGACGATTAATTTTGACGTGGCGGTGGAAGAAATATTCCCCCCTCTGTTGAGCGGAGCTTCGCTGGTATTACGTTCCTCTGAGCTATCTGCCTCCTTTACCAAGCTTCAGCAATTTATTGAGAGAGAAAAGTTGACGGTGTTAAATTTGCCAGCGTCATATTGGCATGAATGGGTTTTGGAGCTCAGTCAAGCACAAACAGACTTACCAGAGAGTTTACGCTTGGTGGTAGTGGGTTCCGAAACCGTCATGCCGGAGCGACTCAGCACTTGGCAAAAAATGACGAATCATCAGGTCAAGTGGCTCAATGCTTACGGTGTCACAGAAGCCACTATTACCACGACCCTTTATGAGCCTCTAGGCCCTCATGACAAAAAAACAGCTATTTCTGTACCCATTGGTCGCCCCATAGCTAACACCCAAATTTACATTTTAGACCAGCATCAGATGCAAGTTCCCATTGGAGTTTCTGGCGAATTACACATTGGCGGGGCAGGTTTAGCAAGAAGCTACCTCAATCGTTCAGAATTAACGGAAAAAAAATTCATTTCTAACCCCTTTAGTGACGATCCTGATGCCCGTCTATACAAAACGGGCGATTTAGCCCGCTACCTTCCAGATGGTAATATTGAATTTATGGGTAGGATTGATAATCAGGTAAAGATTCGTGGTTTTCGGGTTGAATTAGGCGAAATTGAAGCAACATTAAGAGAACATCCTGATGTGCAAGAAGCAATAGTCATAGCTCAAAAAGACCAATTTGGCAATCTACAGCGCCTAATAGCTTATCTTGTGCACAATTTTATTTTAGAACGGCTACCTTATCAAAGCACCTGCCTTGCAGAATTGGATGGGAAAATTGTTAAAATTCGCACAGAAGATATTTCTAAGAATGGTATTGGCTTAGTGGAAATACCAGCGAGTTTGAATAAAGGTCAGCACATTCGTCTATATCTGCAATTGGCAG
>CAYFOB010000279.1:0-2049 GCA_964344525.1 uncultured Thiomargarita sp. | reverse complement strand
AAAATGAAGAACGTTGGCTAAATGGAATGATGATATGGGTAAACCAACAAAAAGGGGGGGTTCAGCTCCAACTGACACAGACTGAGCGAACACTTTTTGACAAAAGTTTAAACAACTTATGGCAAGGTTTTTTGATATCTTTGCAACGCGTGGTAACTAACAACATGCGCAATTACTTGAAAACTAAATTGCCTGATTATATGATACCTTATCGCTTCGTGTTACTAGAAGCCCTGCCTATAACACCTAACGGTAAGATAGATTATTGGACGTTGTCTCAGTTATCAGTTGCCAATAAGCAGTTGTCAGAAGATATTTTTGCAGCTCCTTGTACGCCCGAGGAGGAACTGTTAGCGGAAATTTGGGCAGATGTGTTAGGCGTTTCCCAAATCAATATCCATGACAATTTTTTTGAACTAGGTGGTCACTCCTTACTCGCTACCCAACTGATAGCACAAATAGAGGATAAATTTTCTGTTACATTGCCATTAGAAAATTTGTTTGAATCCCCCACAATTGCTGGAATAGCACAAATTATAAAAATGAATCGTCAGGTAGGAAGCAATGTTGTTGCCACAAGGACTATCATCGATTTCAATGCAGAAGCTGTTTTGGAGAAAACTATTCAACCACCAACGAAAGATGGGTATAAGTCAGATTCGATCTTCTTGACTGGGGCAACTGGATTTTTAGGCACTTATTTACTTTATGAGCTTTTGGAGCAAACCACTGCAGATATTTATTGTTTGGTTCGCTCATCCAATGTGGATAAAGGCAAAAAGAGACTCCAAAGCAAACTTGAATCCTACTCTTTATGGAATAAAACCTTCAATTCCAGAATTATCCCGGTGGTTGGAGACTTGTCTCAACCATTTTTAGGATTATCAGAATCAGTTTTTCACCAGTTGGCCAATCAGATTGATGTTATTTATCACAATGGTGCAGTGGTGAATTTAGTTTATTCCTACATGAAATTGAAAGCTGCCAATGTTCTTGGTACCCAGGAAATCTTGAAATTGGCAAGTCAAATAAAGGTCAAACCTGTGCATTTGATCTCAAGCCTTTCCATTTTCTCCAACTCTGGAGCCAAAGTTGCTCAAGAATTGGAAATTAGCAACAACATCCAAAATATTGATGATGGTTATTCTCAAAGTAAATGGGTGGCAGAAAAATTAGTGATGCAAGCTCGTGATAGAGGACTACCTGTGTGTGTCTATAGAGCAAGCAGAATAACTGGACATAGTCAAACAGGTGTTTCTAATATAAATGATTTATTCACCAAAGGAATTAAAGGTTGTATTCAACTTGGAATGTTGCCGCCTGTAGACGATCAAGAAGACGATTTGGTGCCTGTGGATTATGTGAGTCGTGCTATTATCCATATATCGCAACAAACAGAATCATTGGGAAAAATTTTTCATTTTGCTAATCCCACTTCTTTCCACTGGAGTGATTTATTCAACTGGGTCCGCTCTTTTGGCTATCCTCTTGAGCAGATTTCATATGCCCAATGGCGAACAGAACTGAGTCGTCATAAGGAAAATGCTTTATACCCTATTTTATCTTTGTTTTATCAAGATATTTTTGAAAAACAGTACCCCAAGTTTGATTGCCAAAATACGATTGAAGGACTAGTGGGTAGTGATATTGTTTGTCCTCCTGTTAATAGCAAATTACTTTATATTTACTTGTCATACTTGTGGAATAGCGGTTTTTTGGAGGCTCCATAACCATTTTGAAGTTTAGCGGACTGAAGCAACTATCTGTGTTCTATCAAGACTTAATTCCATTACTGATGTTACGCATCCTTGTTCCCACGCCCGCGCGCTTATCGTTATACAAAATTATATAAGTATTTAAGGATATTTGTAGGGTACGTCCTACGCACCGTTTGGGGCATCATGATGCGTAGGACGCACCCTACAAAACATCTATCATGGAGGAGGCCATTTTGAGCGCCAAGGCTCAACCATAACGAGAGTGCGTAACATCAGTCCACTCGATGTTCAAGTTAGTTAATTAGAATATTATGATATTTTAATAAAAATA
>CAYFOB010000278.1:2279-5971 GCA_964344525.1 uncultured Thiomargarita sp. | reverse complement strand
ATATTAGTACTTAATAATATTTTTATTTACTAACTTGAACATCGAGTTTTAATAAAGGATAAACCACTAGATTTGAGTTTTAAAAGTAATCCTTGTAGTTAGTTGCGGGGTTTACATAAAAATTCATGGTTCAGTACTTAAAACATGATCATCTTATAACAAATCCCCACGTCGAAACAGCAAATACCCAATAACCGCACAAACAGTACCTAGCGCAAAAGGATAGCCAAGAGACCAAATCAAATACCCCATTTGACCAAAAGTATCTAAAATAACGTAAGCTGTTGGTCCTAAAAGAATAAGTTGGGGATCAAATAGTAGCATGGCGCCGGTGCGAAAGGTTTGTAAAGGGTTGGTTAATGCAATCAATATCAATGGCTCTCCTGGAAATTGTTCACGTACCATCAGTCCTAACAAAATTAAATCAAGAAAAAGTAGGAAAAACAGCCAGGTAAAAAAAGCCGCGCCTTGGGCTATATCAATAGAGCGGGCAATGCTGGAAATAAGCATGCCTATACCCAAAAAACACCAGGCTAAGGCTACCAATAAGCCTGTGTATAACGCAAATAAATCCCAAGGAACAGCCACTTCGCGCCATAATGACCAAGCTGCTGCGGCTGCCATCGCTAGAAAAACGGGTAGGAAAATCACGAGAAATCGTCCTATCACTTTTCCCCAATACCACGCAAAAAGTGAGACTGGTAATGAGAGTAAATATTCAAAAACGCCCGCTTCTTTGTCACCGGCGACGGAGCGTACAGTGCTAATTAAAACAAAGATGGGGAGGATAGCCATGCATAATTGAATATAAGTCACAAGCAAACGGGTTAAGCCCGTAAATCCCATGATACGAGATTCAGTCAACGCAAATAAAAATAATAAAACAATAATACCGCCAAACACGATGCTATAAAGTAAAAACCATCGTGCTCGTAGAGATTCTGAAATGTCTAGTAAAGCTGTTAGAAATAAGTGTTTCATTAGAAAATGGATGGATAAATTAGATGGGTGAAATATAATATGCAAAGCGCCGCTTTGCACTTAAGGCAAGGGACTATGCGCCTTATGTCCTTTTGCCAATATTTGCGCTTTAGCCGTTTCAAAATCCACACTGCCCGCTTCAGGCACAGGTACCGCGCCAAAGCCATAGTCCATTGGGCTTATTTGCCCTGGCACATAATAGGCAGAGCGAGCATCCAACCATTGACCATTGTGGTAGTCTGCTACCCAGATTTTTGTCTCCTCGCCCCAAGGTTGTTTTTTGAGCCAATGTAGTGCACACCCTAAATCATCAAACACATAGTTTTGATTTTTGGCACACACTAGAACAGCAAAGTGTTTATCACTGATGATCATTCGACAACGTTCACAGGTGTCTCGATCCCATTTGATGTCTTTTGGGCACTCGTTACAACCGGTGAGCAGGAGTAAGAGAGCCAATAGGTAGCTATTCCATAGAGACATGATTTAAATTCTCCGCATGACGTGATAATAAACTTAAAAAGTGTAAACGCTCCTTACCTTCGACTTGCCCTTCCCATTCCAAACCTTGATCACGAAATTGCCAAGTTTTCAACATTTTGATAAAAGCGTCTTCGCGATGGTTGAGGGTGAGTCGGCAATTCCAATTTTTGCACTGGTTATCTGCCACCTGATCATCTAAAACCACTTTACCCATATCCAATTCTAATACCCGATTAACGAGGGCGGCTAATTCATCTAAGCGATGACTGGAAATAAGGGTGATGGCATGTTCTTGTTTTTCTTTTAATAAATCTAAAAAAATCCGTCGCGCTTCAGGATCAAGATTCGCCGCAGGTTCGTCCATAATTAAAATGTCACTGTCACGCCCCAAAGCGATGGCAATCAATAATTTTTGCTTTTGCCCACCAGATAATTTAACAAAAGGGCGATGTAAAATGGTTTGAATATCCAACCCTAATTGATGAGTGATATCAATAATACGTTGAACATCGGTGCCACAAACACCGGCGGCAAATCGTATCAATTGATTGACAGGCATTTTTAAAGGCGGCGGCAACTGCGGCACAAAACCCACCCGTGCCAACACTTTTTGCCGCGCTTTGCGTGGATTTAAGCCATCAATAGTAATCGCGCCCTCACAACGATATTCCCCTAATAGGCAACGCATCAATGTTGTTTTACCTGCACCGTTGGAACCCACTAAGGCAATATGCTCACCGGGCTGAATTTGGAGATTGATATTATTTAAAACTTGTTGGCGCTTGAAGCGTTTGGAAACTTGTTTGAATAGGATCATTTTTTTTTGAGTTATTGAATTATTAATTGATGTTACGCAGTCTATTTATCAACCCCATAACTACACGGATTACTTTGTCAATTGGATAAACCATATGAGAATTAGATTTTGACTTATCCTTTATTAAAAGTAATCCTTGTAGTTATTTTCCCTGTAATTCTTTTAAAACCCTTTAAAGCCCAATTTTAGAGAGCTCGTCGGACAAACATCCAGACACGCACCACATAAGGTACAATCTGGACCAATATTAACCCTAACATCCTTGGCACGGTTTTTTAGAACACAATCCAAAACATGTGGCACTTCACAAACTTTGCGACAGGCGCCTTCGTGATGACAACTTGGCAAATTGTAAGTAATTTTCACTGGGGAAAATAGCCCAATGAAGCCATAAGTCAACCCCATAGGGCAAACATAACGGCACCATGCTCGACGTGAATAAAATATCTCAACAAGTAATATCACCACCACCAACACTATCGCAAATCCCAAACCATAAATTAGCATGCGACTTACAATGCCGACGGGATTAATACTATTAAAAACAGCATAACCTGAAAAAAAGGCGATTAGGGCAAACACAACCCAAAAAACGGGGCGAACAGCTCGGTGAAAAGGATGATCAGTCACAATTTTTTTGGCAACCAATTTGATATGTATTTTTTCCGTCAATTCTGCCAAAAAGTGATAGGGACAAACCCAAGAACAAAAAGCACGCCCTCCAAATATCATCCAAAACCCAGTCACGGTGATCATACCAACGAAGAGATTGGTAAACAACTGATAAGCCAGAATAATTTGCAAAGCCGAGTAAACATCTGCCATGTGAATGCCAACCACACGTGAGGCAATCATAGAACCTTCAAACAATTGAATATCCAACCAAAAAGAGAGCGTGAAAAGTAAATTAATTGTTATAAGTACTGCCCAACGACGGTTGCGCCATTTTTTTCGATAGCGTCCTGATTTCGCATTTTCTAACTCTATCTTAAGTTTCTTAATCTCCTCAGACGTCAGTTGTTTTGGTTTTTGGTAAATTTCTATGGCTTTCTCAGTTTTTTCTGAGGTTTTGTACCTTTTAGGTGCCTTCCCTAACATCACAAGCAATTTTTCAAAAAAATCCCTCATGCAACCCCCCAAGTTTTGCGTTCATCAATAACAATAACAGTCGGTTCTACCGGACAAATCATTTCACAAACCCCACAACCCACACAAGTTTCATGGATAACAGGCATTTGATATTTTTCATTCCCATCTATGGGTTGCAAAGAGATGGCAGTTGGTTTGCCATTTTCATCTGCGATTGGACAGTGGGACACACAAAGATCACATAGCTCAACATCGTAGTGATGATCTTTAATAAGACTGGGCTTAAAATCACCTGGATAGCGATATGAGCGTCCATGCGCTT
>CAYFOB010000278.1:0-2269 GCA_964344525.1 uncultured Thiomargarita sp. | reverse complement strand
AGCTAAACTAGTATCAGGGCTTGCTACCCGTGCCAAGCCCATGCGCACATCTTCTTTTTGAGTCACAGTGTGACTTAACGATCCAGTGGGACAGGCTGGGATACACTGCACCGCATCACATGAAAAATCACAGGCTTGTGTGCGGGCATCAATATACGGCGCCCCCATTCCCATACCCTCATCAAGATCAGCAAGGTGGATAGCTTGAACAGGACAAATTTGCACACATTGCCCACATTTGATACAGGAGGCTAAAAATTCATCCTCCTTAAGAGCCCCAGGGGGACGTAAACGAGATAACCAATTAAGTGGAATTAAAGTCCCCAATGAAGTACCAACCACCCCAAAAAATAGAGCCACCGAGCGTAAAAAAGTTCGACGTTTTTTATCAATCGGTATTGTCCTTTTTTCAGTTGTCATATTGCAATTTCCTTAGTTTTTTGAAAAATGCGCTATTTATGTCTGGCGCATCAAGATATTTTTAAGTTAGTAACACCAGCTTCGCTAAGCTTTGCACTCCAAAAAAAATTCAGTTGGAGTGCAAAGCTTAGCGAAGCTACAATTTTTTTCCATTTTTATGCTGTTGTCTCATATTAAACGTGTGATATTGAAAAATTTGTTATTTGCGTCTAATATGCTATCAAACGTTACCAATCTTTGGTGCATAGATAAATATTTTGAGCAACATAAATCACATTTATAAAAGGATCAAAAAATGAAAAAAGTATCTCTCAGACATATTAGTCTGATAGCGACTTGCATTCTTTTTACCCCAGCTGCTTTTGCTGAAATAGGCGCAAAAATTCTGTGGGATTATAACGCCTATGACGGTGTCCATCATAAAAATGGAAACTACGGTAGTGGTAATGAAATACGCTTAGTTCGTCTTTACTTAACAAATAAATTCGACGAACATTGGTCCAGCAAAGTGCAAGTCCAAATCAGTGAGACAGAAGTTGGTGATCAAAGTGAGACAAAGCTGATTTGGAAAGAGGCTCTTCTGAAATACACGGGTCCTGTTGATTTAACCATTGGCAAGCGTAAAGAGCCTTTTGGCTTACAAATGCTAGTCAACGCTGAAAATGTGCTTTTTCTGGAACGCTCAATGATTTCAAGCGCTTTTGCGCCAGAACGTAGCCAAGGCTTAACCCTTGGAGCGGGTTTTGGTGCAAGCAACCTTGAACTTGGCGTTTATAGCCAAAACGGCAGTGGTAACGCCGCCTATAAAAAAGGTGGACCAGATGCAGATAATCCAGAAAAGGAGACTTATGCGCTAACTGGACGTTTCACATTTACACCGATGCAAACAGATAATTCCTTTATCCATTTAGGATTAGCAAGTTCATTCCGAGATTTTGGAGATAATGAATTTCAAGTGAGCGATAACGCTGAAGTTCATTTAGCCCAAAAAATCGTCAAGAGTGGCAAAACAATTGCTGATACTCTCAACCTATTTGGACTGGAAGCGGCTGCTCAGTTTGGTCCTTTTTCATTTCAAAGTGAATATATGCAATTATCGGTCAATGCTGATAAAGGCGATAAAGATGCCAAATATGATGGATACTATCTTCAATTAGGTTATTTCCTAACTGAGGGAAAACGCCCTTATAAAAAGGGCAACTTGGGGGGCGTAAAACCCTTATCTCCAAATGGCACTTGGCAATTATTGGCACGTTATAGTGTCTTAGATGCGGAAGATAATAACGCCGGCGTTGAGGTTGAAAATATTAGTTTAGGCGTCAATTGGTTTGTCAATAGCGCTGTCCGTATTGCTGCCAACTACATTATGACTCAAGTAGACGGTGTTGATAAGCCCAAGAAAGATGATGGAGATGCCTTTTCTATGCGTTTTCAATATGTTTTTTAGTTTAACGTAAATATTCTTTTGTCATTTTGGGCTAAGCAATAAAATTAAGACGTGATGCCCAAAATGACAAAAGCTTGCCAACACATCGCGTCAATATTGGATATCCGCCGGTAAAATTGATTCAAACCAAAAGAGGGAAATAAAAATTGAGAATAAGAATGCGTAACATCAGTTAATTAGCAAAACATTAACAATTTCATTAAGAGTTTCATAAGCCCTTTTTGGAGTAACAGGTGACACTGTTTTTTGAGAACTTTTACTGTGTGCTATCCAGTTTCGGTAGTTGTACACGACTTTGGCATCACCACCCAATTGAGGTTTTTGTTTCAATAAACTTGATTTGAGAAAATCTAAGAGGCTGTTTTGGAAAAAATGAAAAGTCTTTTTCAGAAAACGAGAAAG
>CAYFOB010000277.1:1821-5996 GCA_964344525.1 uncultured Thiomargarita sp. | reverse complement strand
CCCGCGCGGCGAAGCCGCGCCACAGGCATTCCCAAGCGGGAGCTTGGGAACGAGGTTGCGTAACATCAGTAAGTTAAGTTTGTTGGTTTAATGCTATTTAGTTGAAAGTCGGTTGGGTTACGTTTTTTTGCGGCGCAAAAAAATCTAACCCAACCTACAACAAGGATTACATTCTTAATATTCAAGTCGAACTCACGTTATTAGAAAATTAACCACCGCGCAGTCAAAAAATGTTTAGTCTATTCAAGAAAAAAACAGCTAAATCCGCAACCATATTCACTGTACAACCCTTCTGGTGCTCATTTATCAATTTTGATCAATTAGTAAGGGGCATTGATAATGTGCATATTGACGTGCATTTCAGTCCACACTTTACTGAATTATGCACTCGCTTAACTTACGAACTGCTAGATGAGCGTAGTAGCGACAGAAGACGTTCGACAGATAAACCATCAGAAGGGCTGCGTACCAAATTGGAGACTTTGAATGCCAACTATGCCTCCATGCTCATAGCGGCGGTACATCGTGCTAAAAAAGGTAAACGGATAGATTCTGTACAACTTTTTCAAATCGCCGTGATTAAATTTTTATTAGCCACGGTGCGCACCCAAGCTGACCAAATTTTATATGAATTAAGAAAAGCAAGTCTTAAGGCAAGCCTCAAAAATCTCAATTTATCTGAGCGTATCGGGTGGATCAATCAAAATAAAAACGGCTTATTGTATCGAGTGACTTCTGAATTGTTTGACCAAATACACTGGGTTGAATCAGGCAATATAGGCGTATTACGCGAAACCTTATTAGGGATCACTTGGACATTGCCTGAAAAAATGTTATCCAATCCCTTGTTGCAAAGTCCAGATACGCAGGATCATGGAGTATTGATGAAACATTATGTATTGTTGTCCCAAGATCCTGATAGTAACTATGGCTTTGAACGCTTAGATGCGCTGATTGATCAATTACTTGAAGAAATGGCCAACACTTGTTGCATACAAATCGATCCCTCCTTAGAAAAAGAATGTGCCAATAATCCATTTATTGATGAGGGGCGCGTGACAGAAGTGCATTTTTCATGGAAAGATGTCCCTGCTAACATGAATGTATTATTCAATATAGAAGAAACATTGCATGCTTTGAAAGATGAACCGCCAGATCAACATGCAACGCTGAAAGCTAAGCTACAATTTCAACGTCAAACGAATAAGATATTAGAACAGGGTTTACACCAAGCGCAAGTCATTTTGCCTTTGCTGGCAGCCTATGAAACGCCACGCTTATATGTGCATTATGCCAAACTACTCAAACCCTATTTACTGTTTCAGGCCTTATGCGACGATATCAGCCTACTCGAAGTCAAACTAAAATTACATCTCCAACTCAAAATCAGACCACTGCGACGTCCTGGTGATAAACCTTTATATATCAATGAATTAAAAAATGCTAAAAAACGTGTCGCTAAATTAGCGCGTCATCCATCAAGCAAAATTTTGATGCGCTTTATTACCGATTTCATCACTTATCGACGAGATTTAAAATATCACCGCTTAATGCTTGAAGCAATGGAACCCATCAATCTCATGACTGATGAAACCCAGGTGCAATCATCTCGAATCAACGACACCTTGTATGAATTTTTAGAAGAAAATGAAGATAAAGCGCCCCCTAAACCCATCCGCAGTCATGTTATTCTCAAGGCTGAATTGCGTGGAACTACAACAATAACGGACGCACTTTGCCAACAGGGGCTCAACCCAGCCACACATTTTAGTCGCTATTTTTTTAACCCAATTCGGCAATATTTTGAAAATTTTGGGGCTGAAAAAGTCGTTATTGAAGAAAATGCTGTGATTCTTTGCCTTTTGGAACACGAAGATCAAATAGATGACTGGTTTGCCACCGCACGCGCCTGTGGTTTAGCAAAATACTTACTACAAGTACTAAATGAGCACAACAAATTCAATCAGGCCGCCAACTTACCCCCATTAGAATTGGGAATTGGTATTTGTTATTCCCCGGAACCCCCCAAATTTTTGTCTGATGGTGAGCAAAAGATTATGATTTCACATGCCATTAATGCAGCAAACCATCTCTCTTCATGCTCACAAAAGTTACGGCGCAAATATGTTCCCTCTCAATTCACACAAGTTATGGTTTTTCAACACCCCACAAACGATACAAGAATTTTTCGTTATAATGTTAATGGTATTGAGTTACATCCTGCCGCATTTAAAAAATTACAAAGTGAAATGGCTTTGCGTACATTCAAAATTCGTTTGCCTGGTGAAGAACAACATATGCGCTTTTATTTGGGCTACTATCCTGATACCAAAGGAAATACGCATGAATTGGTAATATGTGAGGGTCAAATATTGCTATGGGAAGAAAATACAGCGGATTATTTGCTCACTGATAATTTGTTTTATGAAATTGTGACTAATCCAACGATTCTTAGCGCTATTAAAAAACGGGAGGAGGTCAGTTAAACGCACCTTTTTTGAAAACCGCAGGTTTAATCCTAAGTTGTGCTCATTTTTCCAATGGTTCATACCAGTTTTCAACAACAATATCTGAAAAATTTTCATAATCAGAAACATTAGCTGTAACAATAATAAAGTCATTCACTTTGGCAATAGCAGCAATTTGTCCATCTGCGAATGAGGGTGTTTTTCCCAGCAAACTTAAACGGGCGCGTTCAGCAGCGTGCCATTCAGCTGCTTTTTGAGTGTAGGAAAAAAAAGGTAATTTAGTAACTGTTTGATATAAATACTGTTCTATCTTTTCGCGTTTACGCGAAATAGGTAATCGTTGGCAGCCAAATAGTAATTCATGCCAAACAATTGTAGCGGTTGCAATTTCATTTTGATATTTTTCAAGCTTGTCTAAGACATTCTGATTAGGTTTAGGGCGGATTGCTTCTGAAAGAATATTGGTATCAAGTAAAAACCTGAGCAAAATCATAACAATACCTCCCGCCCTAGACTGTGATCACGTACATCACTGAAAACATCTTCACCATAAAGATCAGAAATATCAACTTGCTGGCGAAAGATTTGTAGGGCTTGCCAGAAATTCTGTTTTGCTGGTGGTTGAGCTGGTACCAACATGGCAACCACTTTACTCTTGCGGGTCAAATTAATCGAATAACCTTGTTCAACCCGTTTTATAATATCGTACCAATAATTAGGGGCTTGGCTAATTGAATATTGTTTGTTTATCATTATTAATATGCCTTTGGAGAGAAAACTTGGTTGTGTTTTTTATAGAAAAATATACCTGTTAGAAATACTATTTTTTCAAAAAATAGTATTTCTTTTGGTTGAAAACAGGTATATCCTTTTAAAACCTAAATGGACTTAAGTCCACTGACTAACTAACTTATCCAAACTCTGCTTACCCAAACCCTTAATACGCATCAGCAAATCGTCTATTGACGTAAATGGTTGAAAATTTAAATTTTTCCTTTCATTAAGGATATTTTTGATGACATTTTTTTTGGCATTAACGCCTTTCAATTGAACAGTCAATTCAGGAATTGGCAAAGTGTTAATCGCTTCTAAAAATGCTTGAGACTGCGGTTCCGCAACGCTCGCCTTTTCTTCTTTGTCAGGTGCAGGCACGTTAGTCGCTTCTAATAAGGGCTGCAAAGCCATAATCTCGTGGTTTACATTCTTGACAGCTTCTATTAAAGTTTTCAAATTTTTATTTAAACTATCAAGGCTATCACGCAATGCATCAACCTGGTTTATGGTACTCATTAAATTCTCCTTAATTGTAACAAAAATCTAATATTTTTTATTATAACACAGAAAAAACAGGATATTTTCATATGCAGATTACGCACAATGTTGATCAGCAAGAACTCGCCAAATTTAGCGCATTAGCCTCCCGTTGGTGGGATCCAGAAAGTGAATTTAAACCGCTACATGAGATTAACCCCTTACGCTTAGATTATATTGATCAAGGTGTTGACGGTTTGGCGGGTAAAACCGTGTTAGATGTGGGGTGTGGAGGAGGGATTTTGAGTGAAAGTATGGCACAGCGCGGTGCCAATGTCACTGGCATTGACATGGGCGAAGCCCCACTGAGCGTGGCAAAATTGCATTTATATGAATCAGAGCTTAACGTCGATTACCAACGCACCACCGCTGAACAGTTAGCAACTGAAAAGCCTG
>CAYFOB010000277.1:0-1811 GCA_964344525.1 uncultured Thiomargarita sp. | reverse complement strand
TTGATGTTGTGGTATGCATGGAAATGTTAGAGCATGTGCCTGATCCCGCTTCAGTTGTCACCGCTTGTCATAACTTAGTCAAGCCGGGTGGACATCTCTTTTTTTCCACCATTAACCGCAATCCCAAATCTTATTTATTGGCCATCATTGGCGCAGAATATATACTCCAACTTTTGCCTAAAGGCACACACGACTATGCTAAATTTATCTGCCCAGCAGAATTGGCGCAGTGGGTACGCACAGCAGGCGGGGAAATAAAAGGCATCACCGGGATGAGTTATAATCCTTTGACCAAACATTACTCACTGGGGCAAGATGTCTCAGTTAATTATCTTATCCAAACCCAACGCAAATAAATGAATAACTCCGTACATACGGTGCTGTTCGACTTAGATGGCACTTTGTTAGATACTGCCCCTGATTTAGCTTTTGCTCTCAACACTGTGTTAGTTGAACAAAAACGTGAGCCGTTGCCCTTTGAAGAAATTCGTCCTTGGGTGTCTCATGGGGGTATAATATTAATTAAAAAAGGCTTTAAATTAGCTGATGATGATCCCGCCCTTGATTCGTTACGACAGCGTTTTCTAGCGATTTATGTTGATCACATTGCCGATCAAACGCGCCTTTTTCCGGGCATGGCTGAGGTGCTAGAAAACTTAGAAAAAAAAGGCATACAATGGGGCGTGGTGACAAACAAACCTGCATGGTTAACTGATCCCTTATTGCATCATTTAAACGTGAATCATTATGCCACATTTGAGGATTTGGAAGAGTATTGTAAATTCAATAACTACAAGAATTACTTTTAAAAAAGGATAAATCAAAAGCATGCGTGCAGTTTTTATTTTGACTTATCCGATTGACAAAGTAATCCTTGTAGTTATTTACGGTTTTTACAAAAAAAAATCCGAAAGCTTGTTGGCGGCTTTGGTAACAACAATGTATGAACTTATTGTTAGGAAAGTGTTTTGAGCATCTGCTCTACATTTTTGGGATTTTTAATTCGCCAGAAGCCAAGTTCTTCTATTTGTTGACGATCATCAGAATCACGCCAAGATCGGCGAGTGATAATTACATCACCTGTTCCATTTCGCCTTTCTTTGCGGTAAATCTCTTTCAGGTTTTCTGGGAAGTAACTTTGGATAGTGGTTGACCACCCACCGTCGAATGTAATTGCCCTTTTATTTGTTATAACATAGACAGTTGTGAGAGCTT
Organism: uncultured Thiomargarita sp.; assembly: GCA_964344525.1. Taxonomy (GTDB): domain Bacteria; phylum Pseudomonadota; class Gammaproteobacteria; order Beggiatoales; family Beggiatoaceae; genus CAYFOB01. The sequence continues at coordinate 596 of CAYFOB010000277.1, read as the reverse complement.
TCCAGTATACATAAAGCGGGCTAGAGAGCATCCCGATTCCGATTAAAATAAACGGAACACCGAATAGAGGAAATAGATCGAGTCCATTTTTGAAGTCTGGAATCTGACATCCTGAGGCAGCGCAAACCCAGAATATGGCAAATGTTGTCCATGGAATGGCAAATAGAAAGGCACTTGTTGAGGCCAGAGTAAAAAATCTAGGAATGGGCATATCAATCCACCTAATCATTTCTCCTGAAAGTTCTCGTTTTACCTTTTCGCGTAGGTGTCTCGGTATATTCATATTTTGTAACATCAGTTTTTCCTTCCGAACTTTAATTATTATGCAAATTACTTTTCGGGTAGTCCTGAAATGTGGGTGATGTTGATTTCAATATATTTTTCAATGACTTACCTATACTCACAATTTTAGGGGCCATCAAAAGTCTATCGTGTTTGCGCAGATAGGGGATATTGATATTTCAAGCTTTTAGGGACGAAAGCCACATTTGTTCTCACTAAGGCCTTAATCATTATCAGCTCTAAGTCATTGATTTTTCTATCACCCACATTTCAGGACTACCCCAGCCAATTACCAGAATCTGACGCCAATGCCG
>CAYFOB010000276.1:2147-5999 GCA_964344525.1 uncultured Thiomargarita sp. | reverse complement strand
TTGGAGTGCAAAGCAACGCTTTGCGACGTAGAATTATACCAATTTTGTGCTCATCTATAAAGGTTTATTATGAAAATCCTAATCATCGGCAATGGTGGACGTGAACACGCCCTCGCATGGAAAGTTGCCCAATCAGAAAAAGTCACAAAAGTTTTTGTCGCTCCTGGTAACGCTGGCACTGCGCAAGAAGATAAATTAGAAAATCTCCCAATCAACATAGACAACCTCAAAGCGCTCATCAACTTTGCTCAACAAAATGAGATTGATTTAACCATTGTAGGGCCTGAAGCGCCTCTAGTTATTGGTATCGTTGACGAATTTCAAAAAGCGGGTTTGCCTTGCTTTGGTCCCAGCAAAGCGGCTGCGCAACTGGAAGGGTCCAAAACCTTTACCAAAAAATTTCTTTCTCGTAACAACATCCCCACCGCCGCCTACAACGATTTTACTGAAATCGACAAAGCAACGCGCTATATTCGTCAAGTCGGTGCGCCCATTGTTGTCAAAGCTGATGGCTTAGCAGCAGGTAAAGGCGTAATTGTGGCGCAAACTGAACAAGAAGCGATTAAAGCTGTGCAAGACATGCTTGCGGGTAATGCCTTTGGGGAAGCCGGACATCGTGTTGTCATTGAAGAATTTTTGCAAGGTGAAGAAGCCAGCTTTATATGTATGGTGGATGGAGAACATATTCTGCCCTTGGCAACTTCCCAAGATCACAAAGCCCGTGATGAGGGTGATAAAGGTCCTAACACCGGTGGAATGGGGGCCTATTCACCAGCGCCCGTTATTACACCAGAAATCCATGAGCGAATTATGGGCGACATCATAGAACCCACCGTACGTGGCATGGCAGCTGAGGGTTATCCCTACACAGGTTTTTTATATGCTGGTTTGATGATTGATGCAGAGGGCAAACCTAAAGTTTTAGAATATAATTGCCGCTTTGGTGATCCAGAAACGCAACCCATTTTACTCCGTTTACGCGCCGACTTAGTGGAACTTTGCTTAGCAGCGTTGGATAAGCGTTTGCATCAAACCAAAGCCGCATGGGACCCACGCACCTCCTTAGGTGTTGTATTAGCAGCTGGCGGATATCCCGGGGAATATGCTAAAGGCTTAATTATCAAAGGCTTATCAGAAGCAGCCCTATTAGACGGCAAAATTTTTCACGCAGGGACAAGCGAAAAAGAAGGACAAATCATAACAGCGGGTGGACGAGTACTCTGTGCCTGTGCTTTAGGAAACACTGTGCATGATGCACAATCAAAAGCCTATGCGCTGGTCAAACAAATTCACTGGGAAGGCGTATATTATCGCACCGACATAGGACACCGCGCGTTGACACATCACAACTGACCCTAATTTATTAACAACTTTTAAGAAGATCGTTATTTTTTGCATCATTTTAAATCAAAATGTGCTATGGTACGCACTTCTGTATAATCGAACAAATAACCCAAAATGTTTAATATAGTCGTGCTACATGGACCAAACCTTAATTTATTAGGTGAGCGCGAACCGACGCATTACGGTCATAACACTTTAACAAGCATTAATCAACAACTTGTTGAAATGGCTGGTGATCACCAACTTACCACCTTTCAAAGTAATGCCGAACACCAATTGTTGGAACAAATCCATGCGGCACGTCACAATCAAGTTGATTTTATTATAATCAATCCTGCAGCCTTCACGCATACCAGCATCGCTTTGCGTGATGCTTTGCTCGCTGTTGCTATTCCCTTTATTGAAGTCCATTTATCCAATGTGCATGCTCGCGAACATTTCCGACATCATTCTTATTTTTCGGATATCGCAGTAGGCGTTATTAGTGGACTGGGAACGCAAGGATATTTTTTAGCTTTACAAGCCGCATTGTCTATTTTGTCAAGTCGAGTTTGAGGTAGGTTCATGGATATTCGTAAAATCAAAAAACTTATAGAACTGATTGAAGCATCTGGCGTATCAGAAATTGAAATTCACGAAGGTGAAGAATCCGTACGCATCAGCCGTTCAGCCCCGGTGGTGACGCAACAACCCATGCAAGCGCCCCCAGCTGCGCCCCTGGCAGCACCAGAGGCAACAAGCCAAGAAGCAACAGATAATACACCTTCGGGACATATTATTAAATCACCTATGGTAGGCACATTTTACCGAGCCCCCTCTCCCACAAGCAAAACTTTTGTTGAACAGGGACAAATGGTCAACGAAGGAGACACATTGTGCATCATTGAGGCCATGAAAATCCTCAATCAGATCACAGCAGATAAAGCCGGTGTGGTCACCAAGATTTTGGTAGAAAATGGCGCACCGGTAGAATACGATGAACCGTTATTTGTGATTGAATAACAATCGTCAGGTGCTCAGGATACAACTGATAATGTGATAACTGAAAAGAGGTTAAGTGCATGCTATCAAAAATTGTTATCGCCAACCGAGGCGAGATTGCACTACGCATTCTGAGAGCTTGCCGAGAAATGGGTATTAGCACTGTGGCGGTACATTCTTCCGCAGACCGTGATCTCAAACATGTAAGACTGGCAGATGAATCCGTATGTATTGGTCCCCCCCCTTCCGCTGATAGTTATTTAAACATTCCTGCAGTGATCAGCGCTGCTGAAGTGACCGATGCTGTCGCCATTCACCCTGGCTATGGCTTTTTATCGGAAAATGCGGATTTTGCTGAACAAGTTGAAAAAAGCGGCTTTATATTCATAGGTCCTCGTCCTGAAACGATTCGTTTAATGGGAGACAAGGTATCAGCCATCACCACTATGAAAAAAGCCGGCGTTCCCTGTGTGCCCGGTTCCGATGGCGCGCTTGATGATGATATAGACAAAAATTTACGTTTGGCACGCGAAATTGGTTACCCTGTGATCATCAAAGCAGCCGGTGGTGGCGGTGGGCGTGGCATGCGGGTAGTGCGCAGCGAAGCCACATTATCTAACGCCATATCATTAACCCAAAGTGAAGCCGCAGCCGCCTTTGGTAATGAGCAAGTCTACATGGAAAAATTTCTTGAAAATCCGCGCCATATAGAATTTCAAGTACTAGCAGATGCCCATGGCAACGCCATCCACTTAGGAGAACGTGATTGCTCTATGCAACGTCGTCATCAAAAAATGACAGAAGAAGCGCCAGCCCCCGGCTTGAGTAAAACACTGCGTGATCAAATTGGAGAACGTTGTGCCCAAGCCTGTCGGGAGATAGGGTATCGTGGAGCAGGCACCTTTGAATTTCTCTATGAAAACGATGAATTTTATTTCATTGAAATGAACACTCGTTTACAAGTAGAACATCCAGTGACTGAATTGATCACAGGCATTGACATTGTACGTGAACAATTACAAATAGCAGCCGGTGAGCCCTTGAGTTACAAACAAGAAGATGTTCATATTCAAGGACATGCGATTGAATGTCGCATCAATGCCGAAGATCCAGATACATTTATGCCTTCTCCGGGTGTCATTTCGCGCTATCATGCGCCCGGTGGTCCCGGTGTGCGCGTAGATACGCATATTTATAGTGGATATCGAGTACCACCCTACTATGATTCTATGGTTGGCAAACTCATCACCAGCAGCAACAACCGCGAATCCGCAATGGCACGCATGAGGATAGCCCTAGATGAGATAATCATAGATGGTATCAAAACCAATGTCCCCTTACATAAAATATTAATGACCGATTCGAGTTTCCAAGCCGGTGGTATCAACATTCACTTTTTAGAGAAAAAATTGGGAATGTGTTAAGGTAATAATTTTGAACTGTGATTCACACCCTCATAATAATCAGATCAATCACATAAATCACAGTTCAAATATTTGGAGTCCAAGATTTATCTTGGACCCAATG
>CAYFOB010000276.1:0-2137 GCA_964344525.1 uncultured Thiomargarita sp. | reverse complement strand
TAAACAATACGTGGTATCCATTCTGCCAACATTTCGTTGTGCATCGCAATCTCTTCAGACTCAAGCTTGGCATAGTGGCGCATCATTTCCCCCAAACTACCTGCGTATTCTCCAGTTAAAACCAATTGGCTCGCGAGCGGACTAATCCCATTCACTTGCGAAAAAGCTTCTGCAAAACTCTCACCCTTTTGTAAATGACCACTTATTTTTTGCAGTTTTTGGCGCAGAAGTGGATTTTCAACCACCTTATAAGCTTTCGGCAGCGCATCAAAGATAGGTAAACCAGCCTGCACCATCAGACCCAACGATTGCATAAAATCCCGTATGCACCGTCGCACATACCAAGAACCGAAATACGGCGCATTCATTTCTACCTTATCCCACACCTCACCTAAAGGGCGCAAAAAACCATATCGAAACCAACGAGGTAATTGCAAAAGCACAAAGATGACTAACGCCAATTTAATAAGCAAACCCACCGTCGCGCCCAAATATCCCCCAACTGTTATATTTCCTAAAAATAAAGTGGGAAAAGGTTGAATAAACACAGCCAATATCAAAACCGTCACTGGCAAAATTAAGCGCGATTTGATTTGCCGTATTTGGCGCGCTTTTTCCTCGTAATACTGGCTTAATTGTCGGAAAACTTCAGCATTAGTGCCACTGGCCTCACCCACTCCAACAAGCGCAACATCTAAACCAATAAATAACCCCGCCCGTGCTCCCGCCTCAGACAACGGCTTTCCTCGTTTGAGATCATGCAATGCCAATTTTGCCCGTCGACCAATTTCCCCGCCTGTTTGAATAACCATCGTCATTGCTTGCAGTGTTGGGATGCCAGATTCTTCCAATTTAGCAAGCTGTAAATAAAGATAAGCCAAGTTTTGTGCAGATAGTGGCTTGTGCCGTGATTTTATAATGGAATTTGTCATTCAAAAAATAATTCTATTAATTGTGTTAATTAAAGTATATATTTAACAAGTGCCATTTTTCCAGAAAAACACTACTAGAGGTCATCTATGAAAAACCTCAAATTTTATAGCCTCATATTCATCATTAGCGTAATCATCTGCACCCTAACTAAGATTGCTTTTAAACACATCCTAACCATTGATGACTACAAAAAAATGGCACAGGAAACAGCACATCGCCATCAAATTGATGTATCCTTACTTTTTGCGATTGTGCAGCAAGAATCAGGATGGAACCCAAAAGCAATTTCACATGCAGGCGCAATTGGACTCATGCAAATCATGCCATCCACCGGACATTGGTTTTGTGGATTAACTAAAAAACAGCTATTTGATCCACAAAACAATTTGGAATGTGGTACTTCATACTTCGCAAAACAGCTAAAAGATTTTGGCTCTGTTAAATTAGCACTTTGCGCCTACAATGCTGGTCCAACTAGAGTACGTAAATTGGGACGATGTCCACGTTTCAAAGAAACAATGTTATATACACGCAATATTTTAGCTGCTTGGAAGAAGGCACAATAGCCGTGAAAATTTATTAACGTGAGTTCGACTTGAATATTAAGAATGTAATCCTTGTTGTAGGTTGGGTTAGATTTTTTTGCGCCGCAAAAAAACGTAACCCAACCGACTTTCAACTAAATAGCATTAAACCAACAAACTTAACTTATTGAAAAATAAGTCGAACTCACGTTATTAGACATTATTGGAAATCACAAAAAATCTCAAAATACCTGAAAATTCATGGTTCAGTACTTAGTTATAAATTTGTAATGAACGATAATGTCTATTAGAAAAATTGTTGTGTAGGAGATTTGATGTGCTACAATCATATTTGAAAGTTATATTTGAGAATTGATTGTGTTAAAAAAATTTTTTTTAAAAGTACTTGACTTCTTCAAAAGGTTAGGTAAAATAGAAAAAAATTTAATTCACAAAAAACGGGCATGCATAACTAAATAATCATATAAAACAATACTTTAACTATTTTAACAAAAAAAATTGCATTTAAGGGTTGACATCCTAATTCTAAATATTACATAATGGCTCGCTCGTTTGGAGGGGTGCCCGAGTGGCTAAAGGGGGCAGACTGTAAATCTGTTGGCTTACGCCTACGGTGGTTCGAATCCACCCCCCTCCACCAAATTTTAATCGAGTTGCAA
>CAYFOB010000275.1:0-6034 GCA_964344525.1 uncultured Thiomargarita sp. | reverse complement strand
TATTAGTACTTAATAATATTTTTATTTACTAACTTGAACATCGAGTTGTAGTTATAGATTTTTATTTTTAACCATTAACATTTCAGCCAATTCTTCCGCATATCCACCTGAAAGTATCGGAAACCGACACCACGTTTTTGGATCCAAGCTTTCATCATCTAAATGAAAACTGGGGGCAAAACGTTCACGTTTCCATTGGTTACGAGTCCACAGATTAAAAAATCGTTCAATCCAGGTTAATAATTGTTGTTCATCATATGCTTTAAATTGAACGCGCAACAAGCAAAAAATCTCATAAGGCGTTTGGCGATCACGAATGGCTGCTTTTTCAATAGCATTGAGTAAAGGATAGGGCATTAAATCTTCTTCATCTGTTTGCGTCATCTCCTGTGGGCGCAATTCGGCGGTGGGGGATTGTTGATTAACCAGCGAGAGGGCGGAAATTGGGGCGAATCGTACAGGTCCTTCTTGTTCTAACCAACGCAACCATTGCCGCAAAAAGTCTTTATCTATGCCTGCTAACGGACTTAAACCACCGCTAGTGTCGCCATCCATTGTGGCATAACCTTGTGCCGCTTCTGAGCGATTACTGGTTGCCAACAATAAGGCGTTGCGAAGATTGGCAATTAACCAAACGCTTGGGGAACGAACACGGGCTTGAATGTTTTGTAAGGCAATATCATGCTTTTCCCAACTGAGTTTTTGCTTGAGCGCATCAGAGACTAAATTAACATAACCTTTAACCAATTCGTTAATATTCAATTCAAGATAATCAGCACCGATGCTTTTTGCTAAAGTTTCAGCAGCACGTTGGGTGATTTCACTCGAGTTTTCGGTGGCTTGATAGACACAGGTGAGTAACGAATGGACAATATAGCTGACAGTTGTGACGGGGGGATAATTGAGTTTGCCACAAAACGCCTTTGCACCCAATTCGTCTACACCGAATTCAACCATTAAACGGACTAAACAGGCAATTGCTGAAGAATCGGCACCACCGCTTAAAGATAACACAAAACCACGGGAACGGCTTTTGCGGAGATAATCAAATAACCCCAGGCTGACGGCGCGAGTAAATTCTTCTTCTTTGATGTTTGGGCTTTGTTCCCACAATTGCGCATTTGCCGTTTTTTGGCAAGGAGGCGCGTGGGGATAGTCAAAGGATGTATAAATGCGGCTTTCCAATTTTGGCACCCAATCGCTGGTACGTGCTTGTGCCATACGGGTTAAATCAACATCAACCAAGGCACTAGTCAATTGATAGTTGCTAAAACTAAAGCGTTTACAGGTAGCTAACAATTCGCCACCACTGGCAATCATAGCATCCCCATCATAAATAGCCCGCCCTGCCTCATTACCCAATAAATTAGTATAAACATAGCTGACGCTAAACGCCCGTGAGCCTTCTAGCACAAACCGTTCACGAACTCTATGCTTATCAAAGGCAAAATGGCTGGCGCTGGGGTTAAGAATAATATCAACGCCTTTTTCAGCGAGCTTGATACCAGGGCGATTAGCAACCCAAGCTTCTTCACAAATTTCAAAACCGATACGCACACCGCCACAATTAAAAAAAATATCACCAATTGGATAACGTTGCCCATTCATTTCGACTTCGGCATAGACCTCTTGACGCCAACGATGAAACCAACGGGCTTCGTAGTGGATACCATCATTTGGTAAAAATCGTTTGGCAACAAATCCCGCAATTGCGCCATTAACGAGCAAACAAACTGTGTTATAAACACGGTTTTGGTACAAAAGAGGTAAACCCACTGCCACAATAATGTCTTTGGATTGTGGAGCAAGCGTTAGCAAGACTCGCCGCGATTGTGCCAATGTGCCAGGCGCGAAAAACGCATCTTCGCAACCATAACCACTGATACAAAGTTCTGGTAAACATAAAATACTTACTTTTTCGGCACGGGCTGCTTCAATAGCTGCTACAATATTTTTATGGTTGCCTTTCCAATCAAGGGGCGTTTGATTGAGGGTGGCAGCGCCTACTTTGATATATTTCATGGGGAATTTCCATTTACAAGGATTGGGGATTTTACATTACGCCCCACCTGAACAACAAGGCTATACGGAATATGGCAAACCGAGTGCCCAAAGCGATCTGTTTGCGTTTGGGGCGACGTTTTCGGAGAGATTAATTTTTTTGTATGAATATGAACATCACTGGCTACATATTTCGAGAATCTATAATAGATAAACTGGCTTGGAAACATCAAATATAGTCTAAAAAAATAAACAATGGGTTTGAATAACTACACGGATTACTTTTAATAAAGGATAAACCCCCATTAATAGAAGTGATTTTGACTTATCCCTTCTTAAAAGTAATCCGTGTAGTTATTCATGGTTTTGGAAAAAAAAATGCGTCACATCAATGTTACGCAATCTATTTCTAAAACCCATGAATAACTACACGGATTACTTTTAATAACTGGTGTTACGCATCCTCGTTCACAAGGAGCAAAGCGTTGCTTTGCACTCCAAAAAAAACGTTGAATTTTTTTTCGTTCCAAGCAGCGCTTTGCCGCTTGTGAATGAGGCTGCGTAACATCAGTTATTAGTTTCTGCAAAATTCTCATCCAAATCTTCCTTTCCTAAAGCCTCCAAAGCCTTAAATGCCATCTCTTTTTGTTCCTCATCACAAATTATTTCGTGATCATTCCTTAGTTTTCACTTCAAAAGTCACTTGTCCCGCTGCCCATTCATCAACCCTGGCTGCTGTTTGTTGCCGCCACCCATAACTCAAAAGTCGTTCTAACGGATTTAAACTGTTTCGACATTTCGCTTGTTCTAATAAAAGTACATCAATTGGTTTTGCACTGGTCATCACTTTGATGGTTTCTTTTCCAATAGCGCCCATTTCTAAAACAAATTCTTTTGTCAATATTCGCTCTGTGCCTGCTCTGATAGGGGCATCTTCTTCTGGTGAGGGAAAAATTACATAAATGGCATTGTCCAGACTCATTCCAATGAGGTAACAATAATAATCGATTTCAGTTGTATTATGTAAAGTGATGCCAAGCAGATCACCGAGGCGAAGTGTGCGTCCATCAAATTCTGATAAGGCGTAGGGTCCTGCTTCAGGATAGTACAATAAGCCATCAAGCGTTTGCACACAGTTTGTTTTGGTTGGGCAATGGGAAACTTGTTTGACAAGAGAAATTTGTACAGAGATAGGTAAAGATGTGCCACGAGCGCTTTTGAGTGCTTTTAGCTCACGAACTCGGGCTATTTTTTGTAAATTTTCTTGTAGTCGCTCAATGCCTTTTGGAGGATTATCAAATGGAATCCGTACCAATAATCGCTGTTCTGGTGTCAGTATCCATAGCTCTGGGGCTTGATTCGCAAAGGATTTTGGCAAAGTATCGTCTGCATGACCTTTTTTAGGGCGCAGTAGATATAAGCGCAGTGCAGATTGAGAGGGATCATCGGTGAGCGTGTGAGCAGAAAGCGGAAATGCGCTTTTTATCATTTGTAATAATCGTTTATCTGCTGGAAAATCCGCTTCCAAGGAGACTTTAACGGGCGGAAAATGGTAAACATGGCTTTCTTCGACCACCAAATCGCCTGTCTGAAAGCCCTCTATCGGTTCAGGCACTCCATAACTGGCAAAAGGCTTTACGACTGTCAAAGTCAAGCGGGGTAAATTTTGTGGATTGGGAGGGTTATATAAGCGATAAACCGAGCCTTTTGTGGCGCCTGCAAGTGATCCTGCTTTTATTTTTATCCACTCGTCAGCAATTCGCTTGACAGAAATTGTTGCTGGCAACTGTGTAAAGCCATCACCTGAGAGACGTTGGTGGCGATTACCTTCCAGGTAGGGTTGTTGTCTGTCATATCGCGCGGCGCTCACTTGCGCATCAGTCCGCTTAAATACCTCATACCAAGTATCATTTGCCCGCGCTTGTTGTAAATTTTGTATCCAATGCCAAGTGAAGAGCCCATAATATTCGCCATTATCTTGGGCCATCTCAATGGCTGATTGATTATCGCGTGCGGCTCCAATACGTATGCCTTGATAAGTGGTTGGTCGAGCATAGTTTTGTTTACCCAACAAATGGGGTCGTTTATCCTCTTTGATTGCTCGAAGAGGTGCGCTTGGTCCTCGCGCCACAGTTGCTGAGTGACAAGAATCTGAGACAAATACGACTTTGTCAGTTTTAGCAGACAAAGCAGACAACCAAGCATTAATTTCGTCATCTAAGACATCAAAATTGTTTGGGTCCTGATTGTTTGTGCTGGTGCGAGCGCCATAAGAGACCCAAGTTTGGTCTTTGCCGCTATTTTCATCACCGTTTAAATCAGTCGTTTGCGATCCATGACCTGAATAAAAAATATAAACAAAATCATGGGGTTGAACTCGTTTAGTTAGTTGCTTAAAAGCGTTTTCAATGCCTGTGTGCGTTGCCTCGGCATTCAAAAGCGTGATAAAGTCGGCATTTTTGAAGCCAAACCGTTCGCGCAATACTTCTTTCGTTAATTTGAGGTCGTTGATGGGTCCTTTGAGAGATTCAAAGGGGGCATAGTCTTGGATCGCAATCAATAGGGCATGTTTATTAGCTGCGAGGGTGGATGGTGCTATGAGCATCATTATTAGTAATGATAAGATTTTTGAAGGATTCATATTTTTATCAAGGAAAAAAAACGCCCAAAGCGCGGCTGGGCGACTCCAAAATACCTGAAAATTTTTGGTTCAGTACTTAAAACATCAACCTGACTAGTGCAGGATGGCGGAAATTTCCAGGCCACCTACACTCGAAGCAGAGCTTCGATGAATGCATTCCCAAGCAGGAGCTTGGGAACGAGAATAAATAGGTTTTCTCGTTCCCAAGCTCCCGCTTGGGAATGCATGCCCCGAAGCTCCGCTTCGAGTGGCCTGGAAATTTCCGCCATCCTGCACTAGCTTGATCAAACAGCCAGTTTAAGGTATCAAATAATTTTTGTAAATTGCTAGGCTCATCATTATCATCTAAAACTGATATCTTACTCATCTGTTTTATAAACAAAACATTTTCCCTGTCAAACTGACCAAATTGCCAATCTTCACCAGTGGTAACGACTGCATAGCACCTTGTCGCACCTTGTGTTGATGCGGTTTAAAGGTCAAAAAAAAGATGAAAAAACATGAGGACTGGGTTTTTACCTGCGTCCAGCGAAAAAACGGGCGTTTGAGAATAAGGGTGCGTAACATCAATTATTAAGGATAAAACCCAGACAAGTTTATTTTGATTTAACTGAGATGAACCAGGATTAACCATGCGTAAATTATCTAAATTTTGAACTGTGATTTATGTGATATGATTATCATGAGGGTGCTTTTCCTCAAATCAATCACATAAATAAATCACAGTTCAAAATGACACATGTATAAGGATAGTATAATGAAAATTATTAATTGGTTTCACAAATTTTTAACAATTGATGGCACACAAAACACAAATAATCAAAACATAACAACATTTCTGGATTTGTTGATTAACCTTAACCATCATAAAGTTAATTATATTTTAGTTGGTGGTTTAGCGGTTGATTTTTGTGGATATTCGCGTGTTACACATGATGTTGATATCCTCGTCGAATATTCTGAATCAAATATCAAATTATTATTGTTGTGTCTGGCTCAATTTGGACAAGGTTCAGCAAAAGAACTTTCTTATGAAGATTTTGATTTGGAAGAAGGATGTATTAGAATTGTTGAAGATTATCCTTTGGATGTCTTTACCATCATGCGTGGGCATGTTTATCAAAATTTGCTAAAATACGTTCAAATAGATGAAGAGACAAATATTCCTTATTTAAACGCTGAAGGGCTTATTGAACTGAAAAAACATTCAGTAAGACATAAAGACAAATTAGATGTACAAATACTACAAACTTTCCTTAAATAACTGATGTTACGCACTCTTGTTCACAAACCATAGTCGCTTCGCTATGCTTTGCACTCCAAAAAATTCAATCGTATTTTGGAGTGCAAAGCAACGCTTTGCGACTTGTGAACGAGGATGCGTAACACCAG
>CAYFOB010000274.1:5725-6060 GCA_964344525.1 uncultured Thiomargarita sp. | reverse complement strand
GGTCAAACTCACACCACGCGATTTCGTTTTTGAAATTTTACAAAAAATTGGTCGTTTGCCTATTCAGGCTGATCGTGATGTGATTGTGGCAGGCTTGAAGCCAGAATTTTCTACATCAATTAACGAAACCGCCAAAGCGGTACAAGCTTGGCAACCTGCTGAAACGCAAACTATCACTGAATTATTGTTCAGTATTGATGATGAAGAAACCCGTGAAGTTGATGATGCGCTAGGTATTGAACGTGACGGCTTACTTTGGAAAATCACCATAGCCATTGCTGATCCTGCGAGTATAATACACCGTGGAGAGGTGTTAGACAGGGAAGCCATGCGAC
>CAYFOB010000274.1:394-5701 GCA_964344525.1 uncultured Thiomargarita sp. | reverse complement strand
TTACCAGAACGTATTTCTTGTGATATTGCCAGTTTAACGGCAGAGCATGTACGCTCTTCTGTTTTAATGCGTGTGTGGCTAGATGATCAAGGAAAAATCACCCAAAGTAACATCAGCCGAGAAGCCATACGGGTACAGAAACGTTTACATTATAGCGAGACTGACAAACTGATTGCCGAAGGAGAAAATGACATTGCCCAACATTTGCGCGATTTATTGCGCTGTGCAAAGCAGTTACAGGCTCAACGTATCGCAGAAGGCGCATTTTCCTTTCAACGTCCAGAATACAAAATCCGTGTGAATAATGGCAAAATTGCTGTTTCTATGATTGAAAAAAATTCACAGAGCCGCTTATTGGTGGCAGAAATGATGATTTTAGCAAACCATATTGCGGCTAAATATGCACACACTCATCAAGTCCCATTAATTTATCGTGTTCAAAATCCACCATTGGAACCCATTAGCAAGAATATCAGCAATGATCCGCTCGGCTTTCATAAAGTGCGTAAATTCATAGCCCGTTCTTCATTATCCCTACAAGCCGGAGGACACAATGGATTAGGTTTATCCATGTACACCCAGTTCAGTTCGCCACTACGCCGTTTTGCTGATTTAGTCATGCAACGACAATTGATGGCACACTTGGTGGGTGAAGATTTGCCTTATGATGTCGAGGAATTGTTTAAAGTCTTAGAAACGGCTGAACGTACAGCACGTGAGGCACGCTCAGTGGAAGGAGAGGCAAAAAAACGTTGGTTGATGCAATATTTAAAGCAAACATGGGGTAATAAACCCGTCAAGGTACTTGTGGTTGAAGAGGTGAAAGGCGGTTATAAAGTCGAAATACAACCTTGGGGCGTAGAAGCCTATTTAGCCACCACAAAAGTTTTGGATTTTGGTTGGACAGTCTCAGCCTTTTTTGATAAAATACGTATTAAGGCGGGAACTGCCCGTTTAAAATCACGTTAATATGCAAAGCGGCCGCGAAGCGGCGCTTTGCACACATTTTTTATGAGATTATTTTTATGTCTACCCCACGAAATTTCATTCCTTTAAATATTGCCATTCTCACAGTCTCAGACACCCGCACTGAAGAAAATGATAAATCGGGCAAAACTTTAGTGGAACGCCTGACAGCTGCGGGACATCATAGAGCAGATAAAGTGATTGTACCCGATGATATTTACCAAATGCGAGCTGTCGTTTCCAATTGGATTATTAACCCAGATATTCAAGTTATTATTACCACGGGTGGTACCGGGTTAACTGGTAGAGATTGTACTCCAGAAGCGATTTTGCCACTCCTAGATAAACCCATTGAAGGTTTTGGAGAGTTATTTCGTACCCTGTCTTATGATGAGATCAAAACCTCAACTATACAATCCAGAACTTTCGCAGGTGTCGCCAATGGGACCTATATTTTTGGTTTACCTGGATCATCAGGTGCTTGCCAAACGGGGTGGGATAAAATTCTCCAAGCACAATTGGATTATCGTACACGTCCCTGTAATTTTGTGGAAATGATGCCGCGCTTGTTGGAGAAATAACGGAAAGCGATTACTTTGTCTATCGGCTCCGTCAAAATCAAAACTTATACTGTAGGTTGGGTTAGATTTTGTAGCTTTGCTGCAAAACGTAACCCAACAATGTGCTGGTTGGGTTACGTTTTTTTGCGGCGCAAAAAAATCTAACCCAACCTACAAAATATCTCTAAACAAAGGATATAAATAATGCCAAACATTCTAACCGTTTCCAAAGCCGCACGCTTAGTTGGTACCACACGTGGGGCACTCCAAAAAAAAATTCTAAGCGGTGAATTGTCCGCCTTTGAGGGCAAAATAAGCGTCAACGATTTGTTACAGGTTTACCCAGACACCAAAATAGAAAATACTACCATGTTAGAGAAGGTAGAGCGAATCAAAGCAAAAGCAGTACGTAGGCGAAAGCTGTCAGAAAATGCTTCGCTGGATACTGAAATTATTGCTACCCGCTTAACCACATTAAACAAAGAATTGACTTCAGTCAAATCCAAACTAGATAAATATTCGGATTTGCTTAAAACGGTGACGCAAAAACTCACTGACATTGAGAATCTTGATGATGCCCACTTGCGTTCCAATGTTGCTGTCGTTCAAAACTGGTTAAAAAAAGAAATGCAGGGCGAAATGATAAATTCAATGGCACACTTACTTGTTAATAATGTCTTGCATCGCTTGAAGCCAGCGCGTGTCAAAGTCCTTCCCAGTGGGCATGAGTTTTTTATTGAAGGTAATGAATCCATTCTTGAGGCCGCGCTACATGCTGGTATTGCCTTGAATTATGGATGCACAAATGGCAATTGTGGCTCTTGCAAAGCGCGACTGGTTTCAGGCGAAGTGCAAAAAATTCGTCATTACGACTATGTCATCAGTGAAGCCGAAAAAAATATGGGCTATCGGTTGATTTGTTCCTATACGCCGGTGACAGATATTACGATAGAAGCCATTGAAGCCCAAAGTGTGGCAGATATTCCCTTGCAACAAATTAACACAAAAGTCAAAAAGCTTGACTACGTCACTGACAATCTATTAGTGCTGCGTCTACAAACACCGCGAACAAAAACCTTACGTTTTTTTTCAGGACAGTTTGTCACAATCACGTTAAAAAACAAGGTGTCAGCAGACTATTTCCTTGCCAGTTGTCCGTGCGATGGGCGCAACTTAGAATTTCATCTTTATAAAACGTCCAATGATCGGTTTACAGAAATCGTTTTTAACTGCTTGAAAAGAGGGCATGTGGTAAATATTGAAGGACCAAAAGGTGATTTTGTTTGGCAAGAAGAATCTACGCGCCCCACCCTGTTTATTGCTTACGCTCACGGATTTGCCCCCATTAAGAGTCTCATTGAACATGCAAATGCACTAAACAAAACCCCCTCCTATCATTTATATTGGATAGTACCCAATAAAGACGAACATTACCAAAGCAATCAGTGTCGTGCTTGGGCAGATGGTTTGGAGAATTTTCAATATACGCTATTGGTTGCGAACTTATCATTTCAACACGCATTAGCGCAAGTGCTTAAAGATTATCCCAATTTGAATGATTTTGAAGTGTATCTGAGTGGTTTTGAGTCCTTTATTAGTGTTGCCAAGACTCTTTTACAGCAACATCATTTGCCAGAGACACAACTTCATGTAGGATACCTTTTTTAATTTTATATTTATGAAACCCATGATTAAAGTAGGCATTATTGGTGGCACTGGTTACACCGGTGTCGAATTATTGCGTTTATTAGTGCGCCATCCAAATGTGCAAGTACAAGCAGTCACCTCTCGTGCAGAGGCGGGAAGGCTGGTGAGTGATTTATTCCCAAATTTGCGGGGACATTTGGATTTGGTTTTTACAGAGCCAGCACAAGCCAATTTAACCGATTTTGAGGTCGTTTTTTTTGCGACGCCGAATGGCACCGCCATGCAAAGCGCCCCTGCTTTACTTAAAGCTGGAGTTAAAGTGATTGATTTATCCGCAGATTTTCGGCTAAAAGCGCCTGCGGTTTGGCAAGAATGGTATCGCATGGAGCATGCTTGTCCTGAGTGGCTTGATGAGGCTGTTTATGGCTTGTCCGAATGGAACAGAGCAAAGATTGCCAAAGCGCGTTTAGTGGCTAATCCTGGTTGTTATCCGACTGCCATCCAATTGGGATTTTTACCCTTACTAGAAGCCGGTATTATTGATCCACAACACCTAATTGCAGATGCCAAATCCGGCGTCAGTGGGGCAGGGCGTAAAGCCAATGTAGCGACCTTGATGGGTGAAGTGGGGGAAAGTTTTAAAGCCTATAATGTCTCAGGACACCGCCATTGGCCCGAAATTTGCCAGGGATTAAATGCCCATGTAGAAAAGCCTGTGGGCTTAACCTTTGTTCCCCATTTAGTGCCAATGATACGGGGGATTGAGGCGACTTTGTACGCTAACAAGTTGCGCGATGTCAGCTTAGAAGAGATACAAGCTTTATTGATGCAACGCTATCAGGATGAATCGTTTGTTGATGTTTTACCACTCAAATCTCATCCAGAAACGCGGAATGTGCGTGGCGTAAATATGTGTCAATTAGCTGTACATTGTCCCCAAAATGACAATACTGTTGTAATATTGTCAGTCATTGATAATTTGGTCAAAGGAGCGGCTGGGCAGGCGATTCAAAATATGAATATTATGTGTGGCTTACCTGAAACAGCTGGATTGACTGGGGTGGCGTTATTACCTTAGAAAAAAGCTTGACGGGTTATTGGAGTCCAAAGCTTTGGACTCCAACCTCTTATAAAAAAATAAAAGGAGTAACCAAAATATGTGGGGAAAACGTAAAAAAAAAGTCACCAAAATTGATTCATTAATTGGTCAACAAACTCAAATTAAAGGTGATATTATTTTCAATGGTGGCTTGCATGTAGATGGTAAAATTGAAGGCAATATGACTGCGCTTGAAGAAGTGGATTCTTTATTAACTTTAAGTGAGCAAGGTTCAATTAAAGGAGATGTGCGAGCACATAATGTTATTATCAATGGCAGAATCATAGGCAATGTGTACGCCAAGGATTATTTGGAATTAGCCCATAATGCCCGTATCTCTGGCAACGTGTACTATGGCTTAATTGAAATGGCAAAAGGTGCTAAAGT
The DNA here is from genome assembly GCA_964344525.1 of uncultured Thiomargarita sp. Lineage (GTDB taxonomy): Bacteria > Pseudomonadota > Gammaproteobacteria > Beggiatoales > Beggiatoaceae > CAYFOB01. Next base: position 1,042 of record CAYFOB010000274.1, on the reverse strand, counting down.
CAATGGTAATTTGGTGTGTGCCTCAGATACGAAGGATCAGCCAACATTATACCTAGAATATGATAATAATGTCAACAACCCCTAGGATTGTTGTTTTAATAAACCATTTAATCTGCATTTAAATCCTTTTTATGAGCAATTCGCCAGCCCGTTGTTCTTTTTGTGGTATAACAGCCTCCCCTAGCAGCCCGCTGATTGCTGGTACTGAAGGGTATATTTGTAAGACTTGTGTGCAAGTTGCCAGTAATATTGTCTACCGTTGGGGGCAAAAACAGGTGGTGGCTGATGATTGGGAATTACCCACTCCTGCTACGATGAAGGCATGGTTAGATGAATATGTGATTGGTCAAGATATTGCTAAAGAAATCCTCGCTGTTGCCCTTTATAATCACTACAAACGCTTATATCATGATCACTCCTCCCTTAGCATTGGTAGCCACCATGATAATGTTGAAATCAGTAAATCCAATGTGCTCATGCTAGGTCCCGCTGGAACAGGAAAAACCTTGCTTGCTAGTACTTTAGCAAAAATGGTCGGTGTTCCTTTTACCATTGCTGATGCCACAACTTTGACGCAAGCCGGTTATGTTGGTAGCGATGTAGAAACGATTTTGGTGCGCCTGTTGGATGTTGCAGAGGGCGATATTG
>CAYFOB010000274.1:0-384 GCA_964344525.1 uncultured Thiomargarita sp. | reverse complement strand
GGCCTCGGAAAGCGCAACAGTGGAACGGGATGTTTCTGGTGAAGGCGTACAACAAGCACTACTCAAATTGGTAGAAGGCACAACCGTCAAACTACCACTCAAGCGGCAGCATGACAACGAAATTGTCACGATGGACACCCACAATATTTTATTTATTGTTGGTGGCGCATTTTCTGGGCTTGAGGAACAGGTTGCCAAGCGCATCAAAGCATTACACTCAACAATTGGTTTTCAAGCCTTGTTGGGAGAAAAGAAAAAAATCAGCGCAGAACACCTTTTAAGAGAAACCCAACCCGAAGATTTACGCCGCTTTGGTTTAATTCCGGAATTTATTGGACGCTTTCCTATCCTTGCCATCTTAGAAGACTTAGATAAGGCCGCATT